>NZ_JCALCW010000030.1:0-70430 GCF_059812545.1 Mycobacterium sp. NGS50 | reverse complement strand
GGCCCAGGTGCAGGGTGCGGCGCCGGGCGCGGTCGGTGTCGGTGTATTGGCCTTCGCGTTCGGCGATGGCGTCGGCGATTTCGGCGCCGACGATGGCCACGAACGGGGCGTCTTGGCGTTGGGCGTGGGCGACGAGTGCGTGCTCGGCTCGTTGGGCATCCTGCGGGGTGGCTTTGGATGGTAGGTGATCGAGGGCTTTGGTGATGGCGGTGATGTGGTCTTGGCCGAGTGTGCCGGCGGCCACGGCGGCGGCCAGCTCGGGCAGGGCGGGCGGGAGATCGGCTCCGGTGAGGGTGTGGCGGGTGCGGATGCGGGCGGCCAGGGTGAAGCGGCGTTTGGTTTCGCCGCGGGTGATCCGCAGCCGTTGGTGCAGCAGGTCATCGGCGCGCACGCCGTGGGGCAGGTCGGGGTGGGTGAGGCCTTCGAGGGGGTCCTCGATTTCGCCGAACATCCGATAGGACAGGCCGCGGTTGACTCGGTCCTGGGTTTCCAGGCGTTCGGCGACCTGGATGCGAAACGCGTTGCCCACCAGCTCGGTATCCGCGGCGCGCAGTCGGGCGTAGGCGGCGTCGATCACATCGAGCTCGGCGCGCACCGCGGCACGCGCCGCCTCCTGCGGAAGCAGGACCTCCTCGCTGATCGACATGACACCATGCTATCGAACAAACGAGCGAATACTACTCGAGAGCGGTCAACCGCGGATGGATCTGTGGATCAACTCGCAACTGTGGATAACCGCGAAAACCAAAGAAGCAAACCCTCTTTGAAAGCTTGTCGTTGGCGGGTGGGCGCACCCGGCCCGGCCTGGATATTCCCTAGGCCCTATCACCGATCTGGCGGCGGTTGCGGTCGCTCACCGCACGAAACCGGTCACCCAGACCGCCCAGATCCGACGCGGCGCCTGCGATGGCCTGCTCAGCGGCCAGCGCCCCATCGGTGACCGCGGCGCCACCGGACACGTAGATCTGCTTGAGCGCAGCCATGGTCGGCCCCGGCACTTCGGCGATCTGGGTGGCCAGCTCGATAGCCCGCGGAATCAACCGGTCATGCGGCAGCACCTCGGTGACCAGCCCGATCTGCTCGGCGCGGGCGGCGTCGACCACCTCACCGGTCATCGACAGCCTCCGCGCCATCGCGGCGCCCACCAGCCGCGGCAGTCGAGCCGTCATGCCTCCGCCGGGCAGAATGCCGACTCGGGCATGGGTGTCGGCAAATACGGCTCGCTCCGAGGCGATCATGAAGTCGCAGCCCAAGGCCATCTCCAGGCCACCAGTGAACACCGGCCCGTTGATCGCCGCAATGATCGGTGTATCCATGCCAGCGGTGGCTGTGATGCAGTTCTCGGTCTGAAACCGCTCGAAGTACGCCATGCCCAGCTGCTGGGCCGCCTTGAGATCGACACCGGCGCAGAACGCGGGGTCGGCGCCGGTAAGCACCACGGCACGCACCTGCGGGTCGGCATCGGCATCGGCGAAGGCGGCGTACAGCGCACCAATCAGATCCGGGCTCAGCGCATTCCGCGCCTCAGGACGGTTCATGGTCAGCAGCCGGACCGAACCCTGGTCGGCGGTGAGTACGTAGCTCATCAGAGACTGAACCAGGTCGCCGCATCGACCACGTCGAACAGGGGTTGCGGCATGACACCCAACAGCACGGTGACCGCGGCGCACACCGCGATCGCAGCCTTGCTCAACACCCCGGGCACCACCACGTTCGGGGTGTCCTCGGTCGGGTCGGTGAAGAACAGCAGCAGAATCACCCGCACGTAGAAGTAGGCGGCCACCCCGCTGGCGACCACACCCACCACCACCAGCGGCGCGGCGCCGCCCTGGGCCGCCGCGGAGAACACCGCGAACTTGCTGATGAATCCGCTGGTCAACGGAATGCCGGCGAACGCCAGCAGGAACATCGAAAACATCACGCCGACTATCGGGTTGCGACGTCCCAAGCCGGCCCAGTGGGCCATATCGCCATCCTCGACGCCGTCAGCGCCGCGCACCAGGCCCAGAATCGCGAAGGCGCCGACCGTGGAGAAGCTGTATGCGATCAGATAGAACAGGGTCGACGACACACCCGCGGGGATGTCGGAAACCACACCGGTGAGCACGAAGCCGACGTGCGACACCGACGAATACGCCAGCATCCGTTTGACATCGGTCTGGTTCACCGCCGCGACGGTCGCCACCACCATCGTCAGAATCGAGATCATCCACAGCGCCGGCCGCCACTGGTCGTGCAGCGCCGGCAGCGCGACGTACACCACTCTCAGCAGCGCGCCGAACGCCGCGACTTTCGTTGCCGCGGCCATGAATCCGGTGATCGGGGTGGGAGCGCCGACATAGACGTCGGGGATCCAGGAGTGGAACGGTACCGCGCCGACCTTGAACAGCAACCCGACCGACAACAGCGCCACCCCGGCCAGCGCCATGGCGTCGACGCCGTGGGTTGCCAACGCCGCACCGATCCCGGGGATCGCCAGGGTGCCGGTGTCGCCGTACAGCAGGGCCGCGCCGTACAGGAAGAAGGCGGACGAGAATGCGCCGAGCAAGAAGTATTTCAACGCTGCTTCCTGCGACAGCTGGCGGCGGTAGCGGGCGAGCCCGCACAGCAGGTACAACGGCAGCGACAGGGTCTCCAATGCAACGAACATGGTCAGCAGGTCGTTGGCGGCGGGAAACACCAGCATGCCGCCAACCGAGAACATGACCAGCGGGAAGATCTCGGTCTGCATCACCCCGGCCCGCAGCGCCTGCTGCTCGGGGATGCTGTCCGGAACCGCGGAACCCTGTGGGGTGAACGAATCCAACCCGCCGGCGCTCACCAGGATGTCGGCTTTGTCGCCGACGACCTGCGGCGCGAGATTGCGTTCGGCGATGAAGATGACCGCAAGGATCGCCACCAGCAGCACCGTGCCCTGCAGCAGCACTGCCGGCCGATCGACCGCGATCGCCCCCCGCACCGCGTCCAGGCCGGCCGCCGGAACCTTGTTTGCGACGACGATCAGCGACAAGAACGCGGCGATCAGGCCGGTCAACGCCAGGTTCAGTTGGGCCGGGTAGCGCATCCGGCGCGGCAGGAACGCCTCGCCCAGCAGGCCGAGCACTGCCGCACCAAACACGATCAACAGCGGCAACAGCAACGAGTATTCGACGCTGGGTGCGTTCATCGGATGGGTCCTTCCGCGCGATGCGGCGGCGTCGGATCGTGTTGGCCGGTCGTGGTCATCGTGTGTTCGACCGCGGGGTTGATCAGATCCAGCATCGGTTTGGGATACAAGCCCAAAAACAGCAGCAGCGCGATCAGTGGTGCCACGACGACGAGTTCGCGGGGCACCAGGTCACGGATTCGGTCGTTGTCCGGTGTGACCGGCCCGGTCATCACCCGCTGGTAGAGCCACAGCATGTAGATCGACGACAGCACCAACGCGGTCGAGCCGAAGACTGCGGCCAGCCAGTACCGGTTGAATGTGCCCAACAGAACCAGGAATTCACTGATGAACGGCGCCAGCCCGGGCAGCGACAGCGTTGCCATCGCCGACACCAGGAACGTGCCGGCCAGTACCGGTGCCACCTTCTGCACTCCGCCATAGGCGGCGATCGATCGTGCGCCGTCGCGTCGCGAAATCAGGAATCCGGCGATCAGGAACACCGCTGCGGTGGACAGGCCGTGGTTGACCATGTACAGCGCCGAGCCGCTCTGACCTTGGCTGGTCATCACGAAGATGCCCAGGATGATGAACCCGAAGTGCGATATCGAGGTGTAGGAGATCAGCCGCATGATGTCGGTCTGGCCGATTGCCACCATCGCGCCGTAGACGACGCCGATGACCGCCAGCACGACGATCGCAGGCCGGAAATACGCGGCGGCGTCTGGGAACAACTGCAGACAGTAACGCAGCATGCCGAAGGTGCCAACCTTGTCCATCACCGCCATCATCAGTACCGCGGAGGCCGGGGTGGCCTCGACTGCGGCGTCGGGAAGCCAACGGTGCAACGGCCACAGCGGGGCCTTGACGGCGAAGGCGAACATGAAGCCGAGGAACAATGCTTTGAGGACCGTGGGGTCCACCGCACTGGATCCCGGCGCCAATGCGGCGACGGCGTCCCGGAAGTCGAACGTGCCCACCCCGTGTCGGGCGGTCACCACGTACACGCCGATCACCGCGGCCAGCATGATCAGCCCGCCGAACAGGTTGTAGAGCAGAAACTTGAGCGCTGCCCGTGACCTGTTCGCACCGTGGCCGAAGCCGCCGATCAGGAAGTACATCGGGATGAGCATCGCCTCGAAGAACACGTAGAACAGCAGAATGTCGAGCGAGACAAGCGAGATCAACACCATCGACTCGACCGTCAGCGTTAACGCGACGTACGCGTGAACGCCGCGGCTGCGTTCACCGCCGTCGTGCCAGCCGGCCAGGATCAGCAGGGGCACCAGCACCGCGGTGAGCAGCACCAGCACCAGCGCGATTCCGTCCACGCCGAGTGTGTAGCCGGCACCGAACGCCGGGATCCAGGAATGCGCCTCGGTGAACTGGTAAGTGGGACCGCAGATATCGAATCCCACGGTCAGCCCGATCGCCACTGCCAGCACCGCCAGGCTCACCGCTAGACCAGTCCAGCGGGCCAGCGTCGGCGCCGTCGCCGGCAACGCCATCACCAACAGCGCCCCGCCGATGGGCACCAGCCAGAGCAGACTCAGCCAGGGGATCACAGCTGCACCGCCAAGATCACCGCGACCAGCAGCACCGCTCCGGCCAGCATGGTCAACGCGTAGTTGCGGGCGTACCCGGTCTGCATGCCGCGCAACCAACCTGAGGTGCGGCTCACCTCCGCGGCCAGACCATTGACCGAGCCGTCGACCACCCGGTCGTCGACCTGCACCAGCGCTCGGGCCAATCGGTCGCCGGGGCGCATGAACACCTCCTCGTTCACGGCGTCGCCATACAGGTCGCGACGCGCGGCGCGCGTCAGTGCGGACACCTCGGCAGGTGCCGTCGCCGGAATCGGCTTGCGCGCGTACATCCGGACGGCGACCGCCGCACCGGCCAACACGACCAGGAAGGTGACGGCACCGCTGACCAGAGGCGAAACGGCGTGCCCCGCATCTTCGTGCACGCCGACCACCGGCTCCAGCCAACTCTGCAACCGGCCGCCGATGGCGAGCAGCGCACCGGAGAACACCGCGCCGACCGCCAGCACCATCATCGGCACCGTCATCGTCCGTGGCGCCTCGTGCGGATGCGCATCAGGAGCCCAACGCTTTTCGCCGAAGAACGTCATGATCATGACGCGGGTCATGTAGAAGGCCGTGATTCCCGCCCCGAGTACGGCCGCACCCCCCAGGACGGCGCCCCGCACCCCGCCGTCGGCCAGGGCGGCCTCGATGATGGCGTCCTTCGAGTAGAACCCGGCGAACGGCGGGACGCCGATGATCGCCAGATAGCACAGTCCGAATGTCACGAAGGTGATCGGCACGACGGTTCGCAATCCGCCGTAGCGGCGCATGTCCTGCTCGTCGTCCATGGCGTGGATCACCGCACCGGAGCCCAGGAACAGGCCGGCTTTGAAGAAGCCGTGCGTGAGTAGGTGCAGGATCGCAAACGCATAGCCGGCCGGGCCCAGGCCGGCGGCGAGCACCATGTAGCCGATCTGGCTGATGGTCGACGCGGCCAGCGCCCGCTTGATGTCGTCCTTGGCGCAGCCGATGATCGCTCCGAACAGCAGGGTGATCGTGCCGAGGACCAGAACCGCCAACCGCGCGTCCGGCGACAGGTCATAGAGCGGACCGGACCGCACAATCAGATACACCCCGGCGGTCACCATGGTGGCGGCGTGGATCAGGGCCGAGACCGGCGTCGGACCTTCCATGGCGTCGAAAAGCCAGGCCTGCAACGGCACCTGGGCTGATTTGGCGGAGGCGCCCAGCAGCAACAGCAGACCGATCGCGGTCAGCGTGCCGCCCGAGGCCTCCGGTGCTCCGGCGAACACTCCCTGGAACGACAGGGTCCCGAAGTTGGCGAACATCACGAACATGGCCAATGAGAGCCCGATGTCGCCGACCCGGTTGGACACGAAGGCTTTCTTGCCGGCGGTTGCCGCCGACGGCCGTTGGTACCAGAATCCGATCAGCAGATACGACGCCAGCCCCACGCCTTCCCAACCGACGTAGAGGCCGAGGTAGTTGTCGGCGACCACCAGCAACAGCATCGCGGCCACGAACAGATTGAGGTAGGCGAAAAAGCGCCGACGATCGGGGTCGTCGGCCATGTAGGCGATCGAGTAGATATGGATCAGCGAACCGACGCCACTGATCAGCAGCACGAAGCAGATCGACAGCGGATCCAGCAGCAGCCCGAAATCGATTCGCAAGTCGGCGACCGGAATCCAGCTGAACAAGGTGGGGTGAATGCTGCGTTCGGTGCCGGTGTGCTGCAGCAGGTCGGCGAGCAGCACCAGGCCTGAGGCGAACGATCCCAGCACGGTCAGACACCCCAGCAGGTGTCCCCACCGGTCGGTGCGCCGGCCGCCGACCAGGAGCAGCAGCGCCCCGGCCGACGGCAGCGCCACCAGCAGCCAACTCAGAAGTGTCATCAACGGCTAGCCTTTGAGTAGGTTCACGTCGTCGACCGAGGCCGATCTGCGGGTACGGAAGATGGACATGATGATGGCCAGGCCGACGACCACTTCGCAGGCAGCAACCACCATGGTGAAGAACGCCACCATCTGTCCGTCGAGGTGCCCGTGCATGCGTGCAAACGTCACGAAGGCCAGGTTCACCGCGTTGAGCATCAACTCGACGCACATGAACATCACTATCGCGTTGCGTCGCAACAGCACACCGACGGCGCCGATGCTGAACAGCAGCACCGAGAGGTACAGGTAGTTCGCTGGATTCATGGGGTTTCCTGCTCTGCGTCGTTGCTGGCGCGGGATACGGTCCGCTGACGCAGCACCTGCGGCACCGACAGCTTGGAGAAGGTTCCGTCGGGCAGCCGGGCAGCGACATCCACCGCGTTGTGGCGGGCATAGATGCCCGGGCTGGGCAACGGAGTGGGATATCTGCCCTGTTGGAAGCGTTCGATGGACAGCTCCCGCTGGGTCTTTCGGGCCTCGAAGCGTTCGCGGTGCGCCAGCACCATCGCGGCGATCGCGGCAGTGATCAGCAACGCGCTGGTCAACTCGAACGCCCACAGATATCGGGTGAAGATCAGCACCGCCAACCCTTCGACGTTGCCGCCCTCGTTGGCGTCGGCCAGCCCGGCGAACGTCATGCTGACTCCACCGATCGCGGCGATCAGCAGCACACCGAACCCGACTCCGGCCACCACCGCGGCGACGCGCTGGCCGCGCAGCGTCTCGGTCAGCGACTCGGCGGAATCGACGCCGATCAGCATCATGACGAACAGGAACAACATCATCACCGCGCCGGTGTAGACCACCACCTGCACCACGCCCAGAAACATCGCATCCTGCATGAAGTAGAAGACGGACAGGATGAGCATGGTCATCGCCAAGAACATCGCCGAATACATGGCTTTGGCCGCCATCACCACCCCCAGCGCACCGATCAACGCCAGCGCGCCCAGAATCCAGAAGGTGACTGCCTCACCGGTTGAGGCGACGGCGTCGGCGGCCAGCAGGTGCCCGGTCATCGGTCCTCGCCGGTGCTCTGCTCGGCAAGCAGCTCCCGGATGTCCTGCGTCTCGCGCAGACCGCCGGCGGTGATGTTGCCGCGGTAGTAGTCCAGGTGGCTGGCTCCGGGCGCCATCGCGTGCGGCGGGGCCGTCATACCGGGTTCCAGTGGTGCCAGCAACTTCTGCCGGTCAAAGATCAGGTCGGCGCGATTGTCGTCGGCGATCTCGTAGTTGGTGGTCATCGTCAGCGCACGGGTCGGGCAGGCCTCGATGCAGTACCCGCAGCCGATGCAGCGCAGATAGTTGATCTGGTAGACGCGGCCGTAGCGTTCGCCGGGGGAGAAGCGCTCCTGGTCGGTGTTGTCGGCACCCTCGACGTAGATCGCGTCGGCCGGGCACGCCCAGGCGCACAATTCGCAGCCGATGCACTTCTCCAAGCCGTCCGGGTAACGGTTGAGCTGGTGGCGGCCGTGCCAGCGGGGCGCGACCGGACCCGGCTTCTCCGGATATTCCTCGGTGATCGGGCGTTTGAACATCGAGCCGAAGGTGACGCCGAACCCGGCGAGGGCCTCATAGGATCTGCGGAAGAAATTAGCCATGCTGCTCCTCCTTTCCGGCATAGCTGTGACCCGGCAGCGGCGGAGTCGGGAATGCCCCGGGCGCCACTGTCGGTGCCGTCGTGGGAACGCGCGGAATACTCGGCGCGTCGGAACGTTTTCGGACAAGCCACAGCACGGCCGCCGTCATGACCGCGCCGGCGGCCGCGAGCAGCGGCTGGGTGTGCGGGTAGCCCGCGTTGGCCGCGGTCCGGAACACCGCGGCGACCATCACCCACACCAGCGCCACCGGAATCAGGATCATCCAGCCCAACGCCATGAACTGGTCGTAGCGCAGCCGGGGCAGGGTGGCGCGCAGCCACATGTAGAAGAACATGAAGCCCCACACCTTGGTGATGAACCACAGCAGCGGCCACCAGCCTTGGTTGGCCGCCTCGAACATGTTGAACGGCCAGGGTGCGTGCCATCCGCCCAGGAACAGGGTGGCGGCCAACGCGGACACGGTCGTCATGTTGACGTACTCGGCCAGGAAGAACATCGCGAACTTCAGCGATGAGTATTCGGTGTGAAAACCGGCGACCAACTCGCCTTCGGCCTCCGGCAGGTCGAAGGGTGCCCGGTTGGTTTCACCGACCATCGACACCAGATAGACCAAAAACGAGGGCAGCAGCAGGAATACATACCAGTGCCGGTCTTGCGCGGACACGATTCCCGACGTCGACATGGTGCCCGCGTACAGGAATACCGAAGCGAAGGCCAAACCCATGGCGATCTCGTAGGAGATGACCTGTGCGGTGGACCGGATACCGCCGAGCAGCGGATAGGTCGATCCCGATGACCAGCCGGCCAGCACGATCCCGTACACGCCGATCGACGACATCGCCAGGATGAACAACACCCCGATCGGCAGGTCGGCCAACTGCAGCATGGTCGGATGCCCGAGCACGCTGACCACCGGACCGAACGGGATCACCGCGAACGCCGTGATCGCGGTGATCACCGAGATGATCGGGGCCAGGACATAGATGGGATGGTCGACGTCGGCGGGGGTGATGCCCTCCTTGAGCGCAAGCTTGATGCCGTCGACCAGACTTTGCAGGTAGCCGCGCGGGCCGACCCGGTTGGGGCCGGGCCGAAGCTGCATACGGCCCAGCACCTTGCGTTCGGCGATGATGGCCACCAGCACGGTCAGCACCAGAAATGCGAAAACCGCAACAGCTTTGGCGACGATCAGCCACCACGGGTCGGTCCCGAATGAGCCGGTCATGACGATGCCCCGATCTGTACGACGGCGCCGGAGGTTACTTCGAGTTGCCGGTGGACCGCCGATCCCGGTGAGTTCATCGGCAGCCACACCACCCGGTCGCCCATCTCGGTGATCCGCAGTGGCAGGGCGATGGATCCATTTGCCGTGCTGACCCGCACCAGATCGCCTTCTGCCGCTCCGATCTCCGCGGCTGTGGCCGCCGACAGCCGCACCACCGGGGTGCGTGCTGTGCCGGCCAGGTGAGGTTCGCCGTCCTGTCCGCGGCCGCAGTCGAGCAACATCCGCCAACTCGCCAGGACGGCCTCACCCGATTGTGGCTGGATCGGATCCGCGGCGCCGACTTGTGGATCCGCGGCCCGGGCACCCGACCACTCGCCCAGTGCGGCCAGCTCGGCGCGTACCGCGGCGGCGGTGGGCAGAGCCAGGTCGACGCTCATTTCGTCGGCCAGCGCGTCGAGCACCCGCAGATCCGGAAGTACGCCGGTATCGGACAGCGCCACCTCGAAGCTGCGTGGCCGGCCCTCCCAGTCGACAAACGTGCCGGCCTTCTCGGCTACCGGCGCGATCGGAAGCACCACATCGGCGCGTTCGGTGACCGCGCTGTGCCGCAACTCCAAACTGACCAGGAACCCGACGCCGTCCAATGCCGTCAGCGCCGCCGACGGGTCGGCGAGGTCGTCGGGTTCGACGCCGCCGATCAGCAGTGCGCCCAGGGTACCGTCGGCGGCAGCGGCCAGGATGGCGGCGGTGTCGCGTCCGGGAGTCGCCGGCAGATCATCGGCGCCCCAGAGTGTCTCGACCTGTGCGCGGGCCTCACCATCGGTCAGCGGGCGGCCGCCGGGCAGCAGTCCGGCCAGTGCTCCCGCGTCCAGGGCCCCGCGTTCCCCGGCGCGGCGGGGCACCCACGCCAGGCGTGCCCCGGTGGCGTCGGCCAGTCGAAGTGCAGCCGACAGCGCACCGGGAATCGTCGCCAGCCGTTCGCCGGCCAGGATCACCGCGCCCGGGGCGCGCAACGCATCGCCGATATCGCTATCGCGCAACCGATCCAATTCCTCCGGCTCGGCGCCCGGGCGGGTCGGCACCAGGGTCCCCGCCATCTTGGCCAGGCCGCGGTCGGCGAACGGACCCAACGCGTAGACCCGGGTGCCGTGCTTGCGGGCTGCCTTACGCAGCCGCAGGAACACGATCGGGGACTCTTCCTCCGGCTCGAACCCGGCCAGTAGCACCGTCGGCGCGGCTTCCAGATCGGCATAGCTGACGCTTCGCCGGCCCGCCACCCGCGCGGTAAGGAACGCGGCCTCCTCCGCCGAGTGCGCCCGCGCCCGGAAGTCGATATCGTCGCTGCCCAACGCCATCCGGGCGAACTTGCTGTAGGCGTAGGCGTCCTCCAGCGTCACCCGCCCGCCGACCAGGACCCCGGCGCGTCCGCGTGCGGCGGCCAACCCGCGGGCCGCCAGGGCCAGCGCGTTGGGCCACGAGGTCGGATGCAGCCTTCCGTCCGCATCGCGGATCAGCGGTGTGGTGATCCGATCGTCGGCGGTGGCGTAGGTGAACGCCCACCGGCCCTTGTCGCAGTTCCACTCTTCGTTGACCTCGGGGTCGTCGCCGGCCATCCGGCGCATCACCTTGCCGCGGCGGTGGTCGGTGCGTTGTGCACAACCCGAAGCGCAGTGCTCGCAGGCGCTCGGGCTGGACACCAAATCGAATGGGCGGGCGCGGAATCGGTAGGACGCGCCGGTCAACGCCCCCACCGGGCAGACCTGCACCGTGTTGCCTGAGAAGTACGAGTCGAACGGTTCGTCGGCGTAGATGCCGACTTGTTGCAGCGCACCACGCTCCAGCAATTCGATGAACGGATCACCGGCGATCTGATTGGAGAATCGGGTGCAGCGGGCGCACAGGATGCAGCGGTCGCGGTCCAGCAGCACCTGTGAGGAGATGTTGATCGGCTTCGGGAACCGGCGCTTGTCGTCGTGGAACCGGGTTTCGGGCCGCCCGCTGGTCATCGCCTGGTTCTGCAGCGGACATTCCCCGCCCTTGTCGCACATCGGGCAGTCCAGCGGGTGGTTGATGAGCAGCAGCTCCATGACCAGGTTTTGCGCCTTGTCGGCGGACGGCGAGCTGTGCTGGGTGCGCACCACCATGCCGTCGGTGGCCACCACCGTGCACGACGCCATCGGCTTGCGCTGGCCTTCGATCTCGACCATGCACTGCCGGCAGGCGCCGACCGGATCGAGCAGCGGATGGTCGCAGAACCGTGGGATTTCGATGCCGATCATCTCCGCGGCGCGAATCACCAACGTGCCCTTGGGGACTGTGACCTCGGTGTCGTCAATGGTGATCGTCACCGTCTCCGCCGGGCTGTTCACGCCACCCCTCCCGTCGATCCGTTCGGCACGAATATGGTTGCGGCTGGGTCGAAGGGGCAGCGGCCCTGTTCGACGTGCGCGATGTATTCATCGCGGAAATGCTGGATCGATGACTGCACCGGCATCGCCGCGCCATCACCCAACGCGCAGAACGACTTACCGAACATCGCATCGGCGATGTCGAGCAACGTGTCCAGGTCCTCCATGGTGCCGCGGCCGGTCTCCAGCCGCTCGTAGATCGGGACCAGCCAGTAGGTGCCCTCACGGCATGGTGTGCATTTGCCGCAGGATTCGTGCTTGTAGAACTGCGACCAGCGCCGCGCCGCGCGCACCACGCAGGTAGTGTCATCGAATATCTGCAGCGCCTTGGTGCCCAGCATCGACCCGACCGATGCCATGCCCTCGTAGTCCAGCGGGACGTCGAGGTGCTCCTCGGTGAGGATCGGGGTCGACGACCCGCCCGGCGTCCAGAACTTCAGCCGGTGGCCGTCGCGCACCCCGCCGGCGTAGTCCAGTAGTTCACGCAGCGTGATCCCCAGCGGAGCCTCGTACTGGCCGGGACGGTTGACGTGCCCGGACAGTGAGTACAGCGTGAAACCCGGCGATTTCTCGGTGCCCATCGACCGAAACCAGTCCACCCCGTACAGGATGATCGGTGGCACGCTGGCAATGGATTCGACGTTGTTGACCACCGTCGGGCAGGCATACAGTCCCGACACCGCCGGGAACGGCGGACGCAGCCGAGGCTGGCCACGCCGGCCTTCCAGTGAATCGAGTAGCGCGGTCTCCTCCCCGCAGATGTAGGCGCCCGCACCGGCGTGCACCACGACATCCAGATGGAAACCGGAGCCGCCGATATCGCGGCCCAAATACCCTGCGGCATAGGCTTCGGCGACCGCTGCTTGAAGGCGGCGGACCACCGGCAGCACCTCGCCGCGCACATAGATGAAGGCGTGACTGGCGCGAATCGCGTAGCAGCAGATGATGATGCCTTCGATCAGCGCGTGCGGCGTAGCCAGCAGCAACGGCATGTCCTTGCAGGTGCCGGGCTCGGATTCGTCGGCGTTGACCACCAGGTAGTGCGGTTTGGCGCCGGCACCCGACGCGTCTTGGGGAATGAACGACCATTTGGTGCCGGTGGAGAAGCCGGCGCCGCCGCGACCGCGCAGCCCGGATTCCTTGAGGGTGCCGATCACCGTGTCGGGTTCGGTGGCCAGCGCCTTCTGCATGGCCTGGTAGCCGCCGTGGCGTCGATAGGTGTCCAGCGTCCAGGACTCGGGTTCATCCCAGTACCGGCTGAGGACCGGGGTCAACGGAGTCGCGTGGGTGGTCACCACTGGCCGTCCCCATCCGGAGGTGTTGCTATCCCGTGCTGTTGGGCTATCCGCAGACCGGCCAGCGTCGCCTCGCCGGGACCGCCCTGGCCGGTGTCGGGCCGTTCGTCGGCGAAGCCGGCCAGGATGCGCTCCGCGCTGCGAAACCCGCACAATGCCGCGCCGCGGGTGGGTGAGACCGTGTCGCCGGAGCGGAGGGCCTCGACCAGTTTCTGTGCGGATTCCGGTGTCTGGCGGTCGAAGAACTCCCAGTTGACCATCACCACAGGGGCGTAGTCGCAGGCGGCGTTGCACTCCACCCGTTGCAGGGTGATGATGCCGTCATCGGTGGTTTCGTCGTTGCCGACACCGAGAACCTCGGCGAGCGTGTCAAAGATGGCGTCGCCGCCCATCATCGCGCACAACGTGTTGGTGCACACCCCGACCAGGTACTCGCCGGTGGGGGAGCGACGATACATCGTGTAAAACGAAGCGACCGCGGCGACTTCGGCACCGGTCAACCCCAGTTGCTCGGCGCAGAACGCCAACCCTGCCGGGGTCAGATAGGAGTCTTCGGCCTGCACCAGATGCAGCAGCGGCAGGATCGCCGAACGGGCCGCGGGACTGGGGGCGCCGGCGTTGGGTTGATGCGCCGCGGTGTAACGAGCGATGATCGCTTGGGCCTCTGCCTCCAGCCGGGCCCGCACCGCGGGCGGATATTCACGCGGGGCGTCGGCGCTGGTGTCGAACTGGCCCGGCTCGTCTGGTGGCCGGCCCAGTTGCAGAAATACCCGTTCGCCGCCGGTGCCGGCGCTGGGTGCCGTCACCGGTCGACCCCACCCATCACCGGGTCGATGCTGGCGACCGCGGCGATGAGATCGGCGACCAGGCCGCCTTCGGACATTGCGGCGACGGCCTGCAGGTTGGTGAACGACGGATCCCGGTAGTGCACCCGGTAGGGCCGAGTTCCTCCGTCAGACACCATGTGCACCCCCAACTCTCCGCGCGGCGACTCCACTGAGACGAACACCTGGCCGGCTGGGACCCGGATGCCCTCGGTCACCAGCTTGAAGTGGTGAATCAGCCCCTCCATCGATTCGCCCATGATCCGGGCGATGTGCTCCGGCGAATTGCCCAAGCCGTCGGGGCCCAGCTTCAGATCGGCGGGCCAGGCGACCTTGCGGTCATCGACCCGGGTCGGTCCGGAAACACCCAGCTGGACCACTCTGTCCAGGCACTGCTCGATGATCTTCAACGACTCCTTCATCTCCTTGATGCGAATCATGTAGCGGCCGTAGGCATCGCAGCCGTCGTCGGTGATGACGTCGAAGTCATAGGATTCGTACCCGCAATAGGGCTCCGCCCGGCGGATGTCATACGGCAAGCCGGTGGAGCGCAGCACCGGGCCGGTGATGCCCAGCGCCATGCAGCCGGTCAGATCCAGATAACCGACGCCGCGGGTGCGGGCCTTCCAGATGTCGTTCTCGTTGAGCAGGTTGTCGATATCCCGCAGGCGGCGCGGCATCAACTCGAGAAACTCCTGCAACCGCGTGACGATGTCCTCGGGCAGATCCTGCGCCACCCCGCCGGGGCGGATGTACTGGTGGTTCATCCGCAATCCGGTGATCGACTCGAAGATCGACAACACCAGCTCACGTTCCCGGAAGCCGAGGAACATGGCAGTCATCGCGCCCAGTTCCATGCCGCCGGTGGCGATCGCAACCAGGTGCGAGGAGATCCGGTTGAGCTCCATGAGCAGTACCCGGATCACGTTGACCCGCTCCGGGATCTCCTCGGTGATGCCCAGCAGCTTCTCCACACCCAGGCAGTAGGCGGTCTCGTTGAAGAACGGTGACAGGTAGTCCATCCGGGTCACGAACGTCACACCCTGGGCCCAGTTGCGGTACTCCAGATTCTTCTCGATCCCGGTGTGCAGGAATCCGATTCCGCAGCGGGCCTCGGTGACCGTCTCGCCCTCGATCTCCAGGATCAACCGCAGCACCCCGTGGGTGGAGGGGTGTTGGGGCCCCATGTTCACCACGATGCGTTCGCTGGGGTCCGCGGTGCGGGCGGCCTCGATGACCTTCTCCCAGTCCTGTCCGCCGGCCAGTATGGTGGATTCGCTCATCAGTTGTAGGCCCTCCGCTGGTCGGGCGGGGGTATCTGGGCGCCCTTGTATTCGACCGGGATTCCGCCGAGCGGGTAGTCCTTGCGCTGCGGATGCCCGTGCCAGTCGTCGGGCATCTCGATGCGCGTCAGCGACGGGTGGCCGTCGAAGATGATCCCGAAGAAGTCATAGGTTTCGCGTTCGTGCCAGTCGGTGGTGGGATAGACGGCGAACAGCGACGGGATGTGCGGATCGGCGTCGGGCGCAGCCACTTCCAGCCGAATGATGCGGCTATGCGTGATCGACCTCAGCGGGTATACGGCATGGAGCTCGCGGCCGTGGTCTTCGGGGTAATGCACGCCGCTGACACCCAGGCACAGTTCGAACCTCAGCTCCGGATCATCGCGCAGCTGTTGGGCGACTTGTGGCAACTGGTCGCGGTGGACGAACAGGGTCAGCTCGTCGCGGTACACGACGGTTTTCTCGACGGCGTCGGCGAACTCGACGCCGTCGCGGGCCAGGGCCTCGGCCAGCGTGTCAACCACTGTGTCGAAGTACCCGCCGTAGGGCCGGGGGCTGCTGCCGGGCAGCTCGACGCCGCGGACCAGCCGTCCGTACCCGGAAGTGTCGCCGGTTCCGGACACGCCGAACATGCCGCGGCGAACCTCGATCTGTTCGTCGTGCTCACCGGTCACCGCAGCAGGCCCGTCATCTCGATGGTCGGCCGGGCTGACAGGGCGGCCTCCTCGGCGGCGGCAACAGCCTGCTCCCGATTGACGCCCAGTGGCATCTGCTGAATCTTCTCGTGCAGCTTCAGGATTGCGTACAGCAGCATCTCGGGTCGCGGCGGGCAGCCGGGGAGATAGATATCGACCGGAACGACGTGGTCCACCCCTTGCACGATGGCGTAGTTGTTGAACATCCCGCCCGAGGACGCACACACACCCATCGCCAGAACCCATTTCGGTTCGGCCATTTGGTCGTAGATCTGGCGCAGCACCGGAGCCATCTTCTGCGAGACCCGACCGGCGACGATCATCAGATCGGCCTGCCGCGGCGTTGCGGAGAACCGCTCCATCCCGAAGCGCGCGATGTCGAACCGCGGCGATGCGGTCGACATCATCTCGATCGCGCAGCAGGCCAACCCAAACGTCGCGGGCCACAGGGAACCCTTGCGCACATAGCCCGCCACTTTCTCCACCGTGGACAGCAGGATCCCGCCGGGCAGCTGTTCTTCCAAGCCCACTAGTTACCTCAATCCCAGCTCAGACCGCCGCGCCTCCACACGTAGGCGTAGGCGACGAAGACGGTGAGGACGAATAAACCCATCTCGACAAGTGCGAACAGCCCCAGCGAGTCGAAGCTGACCGCCCACGGGTACAAGAAAACGATCTCGATGTCGAAGACGATGAACAACATGGCGGTCAGGTAGTACTTCACCGGGAATCGCTGACCGGCGGCCGCGTGCGGACCGCTGACCGGCTGGTCGGTGGGCTCGATCCCGCACTCGTAGGCTTCCAGTTTGGCCCGGTTGTAGCGGGATGGGCCGACCAGCGCGGCGATGACGACCGAACCCACCGCGAACGCCGCAGCGATCGCGCCGAGTACCAGGATCGGCAGGTACAGATTCATCTCATGACGCCGCTCTCTCGTGGGCTGTCGATGTGAGCTCTCCCACAGCCTAGCGATGATCCCCGCCGGGATGCCAGATTTTCGTTAGGATCGGCTGGATAAATAAAGTGGACCGGGTCAGCCACGAAGTATCAACGGCGACACGGTAATTCGTGCGTTTAGCGCGCCCTGAAATCGGGCAGGCGGACGCCCCGTCAATGCGCTGGAGTGCGCAGCAGCCCCAGCACTTTCTGACCCAGCCGGATCGGGTCCACCGGGTGCGGCGTGGCGGCGTCGGCCCGCGACCAATTGACCAGCCAGGCGTCGTCGGCGCGGCCGGTCAGGACCAGCAGCGGCGGACACGGACTGATCTCGTCTTTGAGCTGTTTGGCGATCCCCATACCGCCGGCCGGGGTGGCCTCGCCATCCAGAATGGCCAGGTCAACGCCACCGGCGTCCATCTGCCGGATCACCATGGGCGCGGTCGCGACCTCGACATAGCTCAGCGGCGGCAGATCGGGATGCAGCTGGTCGCCCAGCGCCTGCATCACCTGTTCGCGGGTGAGGGCGTTGTCGCTGTACACGAGAATCCGCAGCGACGCGGTGGTGTCGGACACGGTGCCGATGCTACTGCGCTTGGTCGTGCAGGGGTGCCAGGTCGGCCGGGTCGAAATATTCGTCGATCCGGCCGATCCGCAAGTCGTCGGTCAGTTTCGCCACCAGACAGACCCGCAGGGCCAACGTTGCTCCCGTGGTCGTGCGGGTGGCGTGCAGGATGTGCTGCTGCACGAAGCCTCGCCCGGACTCGTCGTCGAAAATCCGCCGGTCCAGCACCTGATACCGGCGGTCGGTCGTTCGGTCGATGAACCAGGTCAGCACCCGCAGCGCGCGCAGCTTGTCGTCATCGCGGTGCGCACCGGTCCGCCACACCGCGACGTCGGGGTGAAAGACCTCGGTCAGGTAATCCAGGTCTGTGCGCTCGATCGCGGCGAAGAGCCGATCGGCGGCGGCACTGATCACCTCGGCGTTGCTGGCTGGCATCCGACACTCCTATTCGCTGTCATATCCCGGGTGCGCAACCGCTACCCGTCGTTGTACCAGGACGCGTAGACAGGCCGTGACCTCGTCGGCGCGGCCATCGAGCTCACCGGCCCGGATCGCCGCGGCGAGCCCGGCTTCGTCGGTGAATCCGAGCCGGGCCAGGGCAAAGGCCGAGTCGGCGCCACCGCTGTCGGCCAATTCGCGTTCGACGATCCGCAGCACGTTGGCGGCCACGCGGGCGTGAAAGTTGACCGGCCCGCTGGTCGCGGCCCGCACATCGGTCTCCAGAAACTCCGCGGTGGCATCGATGAGTTCGGCGGCGGTCGGGCGTCCGTGTGCGTCGCTCGGTTGGGCGGGGGTGGGGTCCGCGCCCGTCGTGTCGGTCCGCGTTTGCCCCGGGGCCATCAGCTGCAGCAGGTCCCATTCGTTTTCACAGACCCGTCGGCCGATGGCCGCCAGTTCCACCGATCGGTCTTGCCCGCTGAGATGGCGTTCGGCCTGATACCGGCACATGACACCCCAGCGCAACGTGGTCAGCACCCGCCACCAACGGAACCCCGCCCGGTCGATGACCGTTCCGCTGGCCTGCTCGTAGGCGTCCAGAAAGTCGTCGATGCTGCCCAGCCCGCCGGCGCCCTGGGCGGCGGGCGCACCGAACCGCCAGGCCCGTACACAGAACCAGGCCAGATCCTCGAGAACCTCGCCGACGTGAACCAGCTCCCAATCCAACACGGCTGCCAGGTCGGCACCGTCGACGATCAGATTTCCCATCCGGAAGTCGCCATGCACCAAGCCGTGCGGCGACGGCGCCGGGCGATGTGCGTCGAGCCAACGAAACGCCCACTCGAACGTCGCGGTGGTGTCGCCCATCGCATCGAGCTCGGTTCGCCACGCGTCGAGCTGATCCTCCTGCACCATGCCCACCGCGGCAGGGTCGGCGCGATGGATGGCGGCCAGGGCCTGCGCGCACTGCTGCAGCAGCGCCGCGCGCGCTGCGGCGTCGCCGACGGCGTCGAGCTGCCGGAAGATCCGCCGCACGATGGTCTCACCGGCGACCGCATCGCAGATCAGAAACGGTTTACCCAGCGCCGTAGGCGAATTGCGGGCGGTCAGGATGTGCGGGACGCGGGCTCCGGCGGCAGCGGCCGCGGCTTGGACGCGGGCCTCCAGCTCCATGCTGGCATGGGTGTCATCGAGCGGGCCGGTGCGCAGGATCAGCGCGCGCCGAACGCCGTGGCAGACGGCGTCGAACGCCCACGTCGTGCGGCTGGCGCCACCGGTCAGCACGTGTAAGTCCGCCACGGCGACGTCGTCGCCCAGGATCGGACGCAGCACCGGGACCAACTGGGCAGCGAGCGTGTCGGCGCTGGTCACCGCTTGTCGAACCCGAACAGCCGCTGTGCCACCCGGCGGATCTGAATCTCCTCGGCCCCCTCGGTGATCCGGTAGCGGCGGTGGTGGCGATAGATGTGCTCGAACGGCTCGTGGCGGCTGTATCCGAGACCGCCGAAGATCTGCATGGCGCGGTCTGCGGCGTCGCAGACCAGCCGGTTGGCGCGGTAGTTGGCCATCGACACCTTGTCGGAGACCTCCAGGTGATGGTCGCGGTCGAGATGCCAGGCGGCGTAGTAGACCAGCAGCCGGACCATCTGGGCTTCGGTCTGCAGCTCGGCCAGCGGCCACTGCACGGCCTGGTTGACCGACAGCGGTTTGCCGAAAACGGTGCGCTCTCTGGCGTACTCGGCGGCGCGGTCGATGCAGTACTGCGCTGCACCCAGGCTGGACGCCGCCTGCCGAATCCGGTTCTCGTGCAGGAACGTCTGTGCTACGTCCAGACCGCGGTCCACCTCGCCCAGCACCGCGTCGGCGGGCACCCGGACGTCGGTGAGTTCGACCTCGCCGTGGTCGCTCGGCATATTGAACGTCCACCAGTAGAACGGGACGGTGAATCCCGGTGTGTCGGTGGGCACCAGGAACGCGGTGATGCCGCGTGCGTGGCCGGGATCCCCCGAGGTCCGGGCGAAGATCAGGTCGTGGGTGGCGCGGTGTACCCCGGTGTTCCAGCGCTTGGCGCCGTTGATCACCCAGCCGTCACCCTCGGCTTCGGCGTGGGTTTCCAGCCAGGTGGCGTCCGACCCGTGACCCGGCTCGGACAGGCCGAACGCCATCGAGCGTTCGCCGGTGATCAACGCCTCCGACCACACCCGCCGCTGCTCAGTGGTGCCGAACCGCTCCATCATGATGACCTGCGGGAAGTTGCCGACTATCGAGGACTCGTCCTGCAGGTCGTTGTGCAGCCCGAGGCCCTTGCCGGCCAGGTGTTCCCGGATGACCGCCATGTCGACGTTGGTGCCGTCACGGCCGCCCAGCGAGGACGGCAACCCGTAGCGCAGCCAGCCCGCCGCGTCCGCGCGCCGGCGCATCTCGTCGAGCAGGTCCTCCCAGGCCCGTGCCGGGATGCCGCCGCCGTCCAGGTCGGTGCGGGCGAACTCACGGCGCCGGTCGAAGTACTGCATGTTCTCGGCCTGCAACGGTGCGATCTCGCGTTCGATGAACTCGTCCATCTCCGCGAGCAGCTGCGGAAGGTGGTCCGGCAGAGTGAAATCCACGTCCATTCCTTTCTAGAAGCCGTACAGCGTCTTCTTCCAAATCGTCGCCAGCGTCGTCACGGCGTCGGCATCGCTGATCTGGATGCCCAGACCGGACGGGCCGACGAAGACGGTGGTGAAGTTTTCGAACAACAACGCGATGGCCGCAGCGGTGTGTTCGGGTTCCAGCTCGCGGCCATACCCCTGGCGCTGGGCGTGGCGCACCGATGCGGCGACGATGTCCATGCCGAAACGCCGGAATTCGTTCTGTACCGAGGCGAATCGCTGCTGGGTGGCGGCCAGCTGTGCCACCGCGATCATGATGCCGATGTTCTGTTTGAACATGTTCCAGTATCCGGTCACCACCGTGGAGAAGAACTCGGTGTCCTCGGGAGAGTCGGGTAGCGCGACGCTGAGCCCGGACGGGGCCACGACGTCATGCAGAAACGACTCCGCCAACGCGGCCAGCAGATCCTCCTTGTCGGCGAAATAGCGATAGAACACCGCCGGCGACTTTCCCGCCGCCGAGGTTATATCCGCCAGAGTGGTCCCGTGAAAGCCGCGTTCGGCGAACAGCTTCCGGGCTGCCTGCTCCAGGGACTGCCGGGTCTGGCGGCCCTTCGAGCTGAGCACCGTGGCGACCATCAGCTGTCGGTCAGTTTCCGGTCACCGGCTCGCAGCAACGCGCCGGGAAGGTCGTGTCCGACGACTGCGCGGGCGGTCTCGGCCGCAGCGATCGCCGCCCGCAGGTCGACGTCGGTGGTGATCCCGCTGTCCCGCAACAGATACACCAGGTCTTCGGTGGCGATATTGCCGGTGGCTCCCGGCGCGAACGGGCAGCCGCCCAGCCCGCCGACGGAGGAATCCAGCCGCGTGACGCCGGCGTCGACCGCCGCGTAGGCACTGGCCAATCCCGCCCCGCGGGTGTTGTGGAAGTGGGCGCCCAGCGGTAGGTCCCCGAGATGGGGCCGCAGGGCCGTGATCAGGTCGGTGACCCGTCGCGGGGTGGTGGTGCCGATCGTGTCGGCGATACTGATCCGATCGACATCGAAGTCCGTTGCTGCACGAGCAATGTCGAGAACACGTCGCGGCGGTGTCGGCCCGTCGAACGGGCAGTCCCAGGCCGTGGCGATGATCACCTCCACCGTCGCGTCGGCGTCGTGCGCAATGCGGGTGATATCGGCGATCGCGGTGGTGGCCTCGCCGGTGGACCGCCCCACGTTGGCCTGGCTGAACGAGTCCGACGCGCAGACCACGTATCCGATCGACTTCAGTCCGGCCGCGACCGCCCGGGTCGCACCGCCGGGACTGGCGACCAGCGCGGAAAACTCGATGTCGGGATAGCGCCACAGCTCGGCCGCCAACTCAGCGGCATCGGCCAGCGCCGGCACCTTGGTGGGTGACACAAACGACGTGACCTCGACTTCGCGGACCCCGGTGGCAGCCACGGCGGCCAACAATTCCAGCTTGGCGGCCAGCGGCACCGGCTGCTCGATCTGCAGCCCGTCGCGCAGCGATACCTCGCGGATGGTGACGTGCCCGGTCATAGCACCCCCTGCTCGTGCAGCTCATCCAGCTGCGCGGTGCTGTGACCGAGCAGCCCGGTATAGATCTCCTCATTGTGCTGCCCCGGCCGCGCCGAGCCGGCATTGCGGATGGAACCGGGGGATTCGGACAGCACCGGCACGATCCCGGGACCCAGAACGGCCCGGTCGACCCGCTCATCCCAGTGTTCGGCGATCATGCCGCGCGCACGCAACTGCGGGTCGATGACCACTTCGGCGACGGTGTTGATGGGCCCGGAGATCACGCCTGCGGCCGACAGCGTTTCGATGATCTCGGCCGGTTGGCGCTGTGCGGCCCACGCCGCGATGATGGCGTCGAGCTCGTCCTGATTGACGCCGCGGGCCACATGGGTGGCGAACCGGTCGTCGGACGCGAGCTCCGGTCGCCCCATCGCCGCGCACAACCTGGCGAAGACGGTGTTCTGGTTGGCGGCGATCACGACCCAGCTGCCGTCGGCACTCTGGTAGATGTTCGACGGCGCGATTCCCTCCAGGCGG
Organism: Mycobacterium sp. NGS50; assembly: GCF_059812545.1. NCBI lineage: Bacteria > Bacillati > Actinomycetota > Actinomycetes > Mycobacteriales > Mycobacteriaceae > Mycobacterium > Mycobacterium sp. NGS50. The sequence goes on along the minus strand of NZ_JCALCW010000030.1, from coordinate 47,881 downwards.
GTGCCCGACGGACCGCGAACCACGCCGCCGACGTCATAGTCGGGAATGGTGGATTCCTGGATCGCCAAGCAGGATTCGGTCAGCGCCACGTCGACCACCTGGCCCTCGCCGGTGACGGTGCGCCGGTATAGCGCCGCGAGCGCACCCTGGGCGGCGAACATGCCGGCCAGGCTGTCACCCAGCGACAACGCCAACCGCGGCGGCGGCCCACCGGGGAAGCCGTTCATATGACGCAGACCGCTGGCCGCCTCGGCCACCGAGGCGTAGCCGGCCTTGTGGGCATCCGGACCGGTCTGCCCGTATCCGGACACCCGCACCAGAATGATGCGCCTATTGCGCTGTCGCAGAACGTCGTAGCCGATGTTCCATTTCTCCAGGGTGCCGGGTCGGAAGTTCTCGACGATGATGTCGGACTTGTCGACCAGCGTCAGGAACAGTTCCCGGCCCCGCTCGGTGCGCAGGTCCAGCGTCACGGCTTTCTTGTTGCGGGCGTGCACCGTCCAGAAGAAGTGGTGCCCGTCGAGTTCGGCCTGCCCCCAGGTGCGCAACGGATCCGGTGCGCCCGGCAGCTCGATCTTGACCACGTCGGCTCCCATGTCGCCGAGCAGTCGCCCGGCGAAGGGCCCGGAGATCAGCGTGCCGAGTTCGATGACCCGGATGCCGTCCAGCGCCCCGGTAGGAGTCATGCGCGCGCCGCTTCCGATTCTGCTTCCGCGAAGTCGTGCCGCGCCAACCAGTCGGTGACGATACCGACCGCGTGCCGCAGGGTGTCCCGCTGATCCGGACCCGCGTAATAGTGGTTGGCGCCGGAGATCTCGTGAATCTCCTTGTCGTCGTGGCCGATCGCCTCGAACAGCCGGCGGGTGTGGCTGGGGGTGCAGGCATCGTCGGCGAGATTACCGATCACCAGGGCGGGCACGGTGATGTCGCGCCCGCAGTCCACGCCGTCGCCGTGGGCATCGTCGTAGCTCCACTGCGACAGCCAGCTGCGCAGCGTGCAGAACCGGGCCAGCCCGACCGGGCTCATGTTCACCACCTGTGGGTCGCCCAGGTAGCAGGTGCCGGGAGTGCGTTCATTGGGGTCCACCGTCGGGTCCAGCCAGCGGGGGTCGGCCATGGTGCCGTGCACGACGAACGCGAACTCATCATCGGGGCGTCCGGCGGCCTTGAGTTCGGCCAGTTTGTCTTTGACCCAGGCGGTGATTCGTCGGTTGCGGTCGATCTGTGCCTGCCGGTAGCGATTCAGGAATTCCTGGCTGTACGGCGGCTGATTGGGGTTATCCGGGTTGTAGAGATCCAGTTCCGGGTCCCGATTGGTGGGGTCGGCCTCGTCGAGGATGGAGGCGTCCAGCCATTCGGTCATGGTTCCGTGCCGGCTGATGTGGGCGGCCAGCAGCATGATCGCATCGGCCGGGATCAGGCCCAGGGCAGTGAGATCCGGGCCGTCGCCGGACGGGCTGGCGGTCACCGTCGGATTCTGGGCCTGCTGCTGGTAGAACATCGACAACGAACCGCCGCCGCTCCAGCCGGCCAGCACCACCTTCGAGTAGCCGAGCCGGTTCTTGGCGTCCTTGATGGCTTCGCCGAGGTCTTGGACCACCTTCTCCATCAGCAGCGCCGAGTCGGTGCCGCGGAACCGGCTGTTGCAGTAGATGACGTGGTGTCCGGCGCGGGCCAGGCCGTTGATCATCGGCAGGTAGGCGCCGCCACCGATGGGGTGCATGAACACCAGCACCGTGTCGCTGGGCTTCTTCGGCCGCAGCAGGTAGCTTTCCAGCACCACCAGCTCGGCGACGCCGCCGTAGACATCGCGGACGCGGGAATCATTCTGGTAGGCAATCAGATACGGGATCCGGTCGTATTCATGTTTCATGCGTGCTGTCCCAGGTCGGCGGCCAGAACTTCGGGGGAGGGGGTCAGTCGGCGGCGGGTGTCGACGGCGATCACCTGCCAGTCGACCCTGTCGTAGTCGCCGAACTTGCGGCGTGCCCGTTCCCGGGCCTTCTCCGGCGCCCCGTGGTGGACACCTTGCGGTGCGTGCGAGATCAGGCCGGGCGGCATTGGGATTCCGTACAGCGATCCGCCGTGGAAGAACGCGATCTCGTCGTAGTCCACGTTGCGGTGATACCACGGCGTGCGTTCGGTGCCGGGGACGCCCTCGGCGGGCTTAGGCAGGAAGTTCATCACGACCAGTCCGGTGGCCTGCATGAACATGTGCACGGTGGGCGGCAGGTGCACCGCGTCGGAAGTGATCACGGTGTAGTCGTCGATGTTGAAGGTGAAGGCGAAGTTGTCGCCGCGCCAGCCCTCGACATCGATCGGATTGTGTTGGTAGTGAAGCGTTGTCGGCCCGCCCTCGTGCACGAGCCGGACCGGGTAGTCGTCGCGGCCGTCATCGTCGATGGGCGCCGGCTCCGGGATGGTCGCCTGCGAGGGGTCGAACGGAAAGTGTCGGCCGAGCGGACCCGGGGGCGGCGCCCGGAACTCATCGGTGGCTTCGATCATGAGCAGCGTGGTCTGGCTGTCGGGGAGCTGACGCCAGGTGGTGGCCTTGGGGAGGTAGATCCAGTCGCCTTGGCGGTAGGGCATCGGGCCGAACTCGGACTCGATCAGGCCCGAACCGGCGTGCACGAAGCAGAGCAGGTCGCCGTCGACGTGGCGGATGTGAAAGGGCATCTCCTGGGCTCGCTGTGACAGCGAGATGCGGCAATCGGCGTTGGCGAACAGCAGCAGCGGACCACCCGCGGCATCGGTCGCGTCGCTCGGCGTCAACTGCGAGGACAGGACGTCCAGTGGACGCAGCGGTCCCTCGGCGCGGTAGGCGGTGGGATCGTTGCGGCGGTAGATGTTGGCGGTGCGGCCGGTGAACCCGCCGCGGCCGAGCTCGTCATCCTTGAGGCCGTCGAGGTCGGCATGGATGCGCTTGGGGGTCTTGCCCTTGCGCAGGTGAACGAAGGATTCCATCGGCCGCTCCCGGGTTGTCCGCAGCAAAACTGAAAGTGACGTTACTTTTTGTTTTGCGGGAAGGCAAGGGGCATTTTCAGGCGTGAGCAGACGCAAAATGCGCTGTTTCGGCGCCGAAACAGGCGTATTTGCGTCTGCTCGTGATGAGTTGAGCTATTCTATAACTTATAGAACAAGTATGAGGCGATCTGGTGATACTCAACGTCGACCTGAGCAGCGAAGTGCCGATCTACCAGCAGCTTCGAGACCGCATCGTGGAGGCGATCGCGGCCGGCGTGCTGGTCGAAGGCGACTCGCTGCCCGCCACCAGGGCGCTGGCCGCGGACTTCGGGATCAACTTCCACACCGTGAACAAGGCCTACGACCTGCTGCGGCAGCAGGGCCTGATCCGGCTGAACCGCGGGTCGGGCGCGGTGATCGCCCCGACGGTCGCGGACGCGCGGTTCCGGGTGGAATGGACCGCCAAGGCGCGCACCCTGCTGGCCGAGGCCGCCGCCAAAGGATTACCGCCCGATGAGGCGCTGCAGACCTGTCGGTCGCTCCTGGATTCATTCGGCGCCACGCAGCCCAAGGACACACCATGATCGTTGCCGTCACCGTGAGTATTGGGTTGCTGGCCCTGGTGCTGCTGCTCGCGCTGGCGCTGCCGGCAATCGGCACCCCGACGGTGCCGTTCGGGGTGCGGGTGCCGGCGAGTCGCGTCGACGACCCGTCGGTCCTGCACCAGACCCGCCTCTACCGACGGCGGGTGTCCGCAGGCGGAGTCCTTGCCGGCGGGGTCGGCGTCGTCGGCTACCGCCTCACTGGTGAACCATTGCTGCTGCCGTTGTCCATGCTGGTGCTGGTCGGACTCTGGTATGGCTGCTTCTTTTTGGCCAACCACGAGATCCGGGCCGCCAAGGCGGCCGGGGATTGGTTTGAGGGCTTGCGCCAAGGCATCTCGGTTGACACCGAGCTACGCACCAATCCACCGCGGTTTCCCTGGAGTTGGCTGGCGCCGGCGCTGATCGTCACCGCCGTCACGGTGGTGATCGGTGTGATCAGCTATCCGTCGATGCCCGACGTTCTTGTCGCGCACTACGGCGCGGACGGCGCGCCCGATCGGTGGGCGAGCAAGTCGGTCGGCTCGGCGTTCGCCCTGGTGTTCGTGCAGATCGCGGTGACCGCACTGCTGGCGGGTTTCGCGGCGGCGATCCTGCGCAGCAGCCGTGCCGACGTCGACCCAGCGCACCCAGTCGGCTCGGCGCGTTGGCACCGCAGATACATGTCGTTGGGCGCCAAGGCGTTGCTTGGTCTGGTCGCGATGATCGATCTGGGGATGCTGGGATCGTCGCTACTGATGTGGACCGGGACGGTCACGTCATGGGCGCCGGCGGTGATCGTGCTGCCGATCCTGGCCGCTGTGGTGGTGGCCGTCGCGGTCCTGGCGGTCAACAACCGCGAGCAGGACCTGGGGGACGAGGACACCGGCCTGACCCATCGCGACGACGACACGCACTGGCGGGGCGGACTTTTCTACATCAACCGCGAAGACCCCGCGCTGTTCGTCGCACGCCGATTCGGTCTGGGCTGGACGTTCAACTTCGGCAATCCCAAGGTGCTGATGCTGGCGGCCGGCGTGGTCGCGCTCATCGGCCTGGCGATCTCGCTGCGCTTCGGCGGCTGAGCACCATCGGTCGCGAGCAGACGCCAAATCGCATTGCAGGGGTCGCTCGCATGCGATTTAGCGTCTGCTCGCGCAAGAAGAATTCGGATCTACTTCAGTTCGGCGGAGCTCAAGCCCAGCAGTCGGCGGGCCACCACCAGCTGCTGGATCTGCTGGGTGCCCTCGAAAATGTCCAGGATCTTCGAGTCACGGGCCCACTTCTCCAGCAGCGTCTGCTCGGAATAACCGGTGGTGCCGGCCAGCTCGACGGCCTTGAGGGTGATGTCGCTGGCTACCCGGGCAGCCTTGGCCTTACCCATCGACGCCTCTTTGGAGTTGGGAATCTTGTTGTCGGCCTGCCACGCCGAGCGCACCGTCAACAGGTAGCCGGCCTCCCAGTCGGCTTCCATCCGCAAAAACTCTGCGGCGGCGGCATTCTGAGCGTGCGCCGGCTTGTCATAGGAGATCTCGATGCCGGCGTCGGTGATGAGCTTGCGCAGTTCCTCCAGCGAGGCACGCCCGACACCGACCGCCATGGCCGCCACCATCGGGCGGGTGTTGTCGAAGGTCTCCATGACCCCCGAGAAGCTCTTGCCGGTGTTGATCTCCGGGCTGCCCAGCAGGTTGTCCTTGGGGATGCGGGCGTTGTCGAAGCGGATCACGGCGGTGTCGGACGCCTTGATGCCCAGCTTGTGCTCGAGGCGCTCGACGGTGACGCCGGGATGCTCGCGGGGCACGATGAACGACTTGATCGCGGCGCGGCCCAACGACTTATCCAAGGTCGCCCACACCACGATGTGGCTGGCCCGCGATCCGGCGGTGACGAAGATCTTCTCCCCGTTGATGACGTACTCGTCGCCGTCGAGGGTGGCGGTGGTGGTCACCGCGGCCGAATCGGATCCGAAGCCGGGTTCGGTGATCGCCATCGCCGCCCACACCTTGCCCAGGCGGTTGAGCTGTTCGTCGGTGGCCACCCCGGAGATCGCGGCGTTGCCCAGCCCCTGGAAGGGGATCGACAGCAACAGCGCCACATCGCCCCAGCTGACTTCGAGGGCGTTGACCAGAGCGGACATGTTGGCGCCGTTGTGGTTCTTGTCCTTACCCTCGGCGCCGCGGAACGCGTCCGCACCGGCGAAGTCCACCGAGCCGGCTTCCGAGATGCCTTCGAACAGGCTGGCCAGCGTATCCAGCTCGACGGGGTAGGCATGTTCGGCGAGGTCGTACTTGCGGGAGATCGGCCGCAGCATCTCCGCGGCGCCTTGATGTCCCTTCTCCATGACGTTGAGCAGTTTGCGGGGCAGTTCCAGATTGATTGCCATGACAGGTCTTTCAGCTTGAAGCGGGTAGGGGAGGCGTGGACGGCGACCTAGATGACGACGACGCCCTCGGCGACGCCGATGGCGCGCAGGTCGCGGTACCAGCGCTCGACCGGGTGTTCCTTGGTGTAGCCGTGGCCGCCGAGCAGCTGCACGCCGTCCAGGCCGATCTGCATGCCCTTGTCGGTGGCCAGCCGCTTGGCCAGCGCCGCCTCCCGGATGAACGGCAGGCCCTGCTCGGCGCGAGAGGCGCCGCGCCAGGTGATCAGCCGCAGGCCGTCGAACTCGATCGCCATGTTGGCGCACATGAACGCGACAGCCTGGCGGTGTGCGATCGGCTCACCGAACGCCTCGCGCTCCTTGACGTAGGGCACCACGTAGTCCAGCACCGCGTGGCAGGTGCCGACCGCCAGCGCCGACCAGCCCAGCCGGGACAGTGCGAGTGCTTCGGAGTAGTCGGCGTCGCTCGCCCCGTCCTCGCCGAGGCGGGCCGACAGCGGCACGGTGACCTTGTTCAGTTCCACCTGGCCCAGAGCCGCGGCCCGGATACCCATGCTGGGGTCGGCCTTGATGCTCAGCCCCGGCGACGACGACTCGACGATGAACAGTGTCGGTTTGCCGTCCAGCTGCGCGGCGACGATGAACAGTTCGGCCTCGGCTGCCGCGGGCACCAGCGACTTGACCCCATCCAGTCGGTAACCGCTCGGGGTGCGCACCGCGGTGGTCCGCAGGTTGGTCGGGTCGAACAGCGGCTGCGGTTCGGCGATGGCCACACACGCCTGCGGGACGTTGTCGCCGGCGAACTCACGCAGGTAGGTGTCCTGCTGGTCGGCGCTGCCCCAGTGGGTGAGTGCCGCGGCCACACCGCCGGGAGCCAGGATCGGCAGCGCCAGCCCCATGTCGCCGTAGGCCAGCGCTTCGGCCACCAGCACGCTGGTCACACTGGAGCGCTGCGCGGCGATCCCGTCGAAATCCTCCGGGATGTTCACCGCGGTAATGCCCAACTCGGCGGCTTTGGCGATCAGCTCGGGCGGGTAGCCGAGGGCCTCGTCGGCGTCGTGGGCGGCCGGACGCAACACCTCGGCGGCGAACTCATCGACCGTCTCGACGATGAGCTTCTGGTCCTCGTCGGGGGTCAGATCGAAGTAGTCCTGACCACTCGCCTTGAGGCGGGTCGGCCCGCCGCGCAGGCCCTTCACCCGCTTGAACTGGCGGGTGCCGGCGGCGGCTGCGGAGAACACCTGCTTGACGCCGTAGCGCAACCCCCGGTTGAGCGGGTCACGCAGGTTGTACTTGTCCAGGAACTCCTGGCCGACCAGCGGGGTGACGAGCGCCAACCCGATGTCGACGGCGGAGCGCTTGTGCTTTTGCAGTCCGACGCCGCTTTCTCGGCCTGGCCGTGGTTGCTTGGAGCCGTTGGTCGCAGAGTTGGTCATGTCAGCAGCCTTGATCGTTGGGGCAGAGCGGGACAGTGCGATGAACCGTATCTTACTCCAGAGTAAGGTCCGGTGCTTTTGTTACGCAATTCACACTGCGGCCCGAGTGCTGCTGAGATCGACGTCCAGATTGACCTTGAGCCCCGAAAACGGCGGGTTTGCGAAATTTACACGTCGATTTCAGCGGGCGGCGGCGATACCGGGCCCCGACCTAGCGTGCGGAAAGCCTGGTCAGCACGGCGTCGTGGAGCAGTCCGTTGGTGGCGACCGCGCTGCCGCGGTGCGGGCCGGCGGTGCCGTCAAGACTGGTGAACCTGCCGCCCGCCTCGCGCACCAGGATGTCCAGCGGCGCCAGATCCCACACCGAAACCTCCGGCTCGGCCGCGATATCGACCGCACCCTCCGCCACCAGGCAATACGACCAGAAGTCCCCGAAGGCGCGTACCCGCCACACCTCATCGGTCAGCTCCACAAACTGTGCCCGCCGGCCCAGGGCAGCCCACCCGGTGAGGCTGGAAAACGACAGGCTCGCCTCACCGATCTGCGTCACCCTGGACACCGACAGCCGGCGTGGCGCGACGGTGCCGGCGGCGGCGAACGCGCCCAGCCCCTGCCCGGCCCACCACCGCCGGCCCAGCGCGGGGGCACTGACCACGCCGACGACGGGTACACCATCGGACAGCAACGCGATCAAGCTGGCCCACACCGGTACGCCGCGCACGAAATTCTTGGTGCCGTCGATCGGATCGATGATCCATTGCCGCCCCGCGAATGTGGCGTCTCCGCCGAACTCCTCGCCGAGCACCGCGTCCTCGGGACGGCGGTCGACGAGGACGCCGCGCAACGCCGTCTCGACCGATTTGTCGGCGTCGGTGACCGGGGTGAGATCCGGTTTGGTGTCGACCCGCAGGTCCTGCGCGCCGAAGCGGGCCATGGTCATGGCGTCCGCGCGCTCGGCCAGCTCCAACGCCAGCGTCAGGTCCGGCATCCAGTCGGTGTTAATGGCGCCCCTCCTCCTCATCGCTGCGCTCTGCATCGTCGGCGGCGGTGCTCATCGCGCCCCTCCTCCTCATCGCTGCGCTCTGCATCGTCGGCGGCGGTGCTCATCGCGCCCCTCCTCCTCATCGCTGCGCTCTGCATCGTCGGCGGCGCGGTTCGCGGTCATACGCGCAGTCCTACCATGAACCGGTGTCGACCCTTTGGATTGTGTTGCTGCTCCTCATGGTGCTCGCGATGTTTCTGATTCCCCGATTCATACCGCAACGCACCGAGCGTGACGTGGTGTCGGGGACGCTGTTGGTGACCGGGGTCAGCCCACGGCCCGACGCCACCGGGGAGCAGTACGTGACGATCGCCGGTGTGATCAGCGGGCCGACCCTCAACGAGCATTCGGTCTATGAGCGCATGGTGGTCGACGTCGCCAAGTGGCCGTCGATCGGTGAGCTGATCCCGGTGGTGTATTCGCCGCGCAATCCCGACAAGTGGCGGATGGCCCGCTCGGACGACGATTAGGGCGATGTCCCCGCCACCGGAGCAACCGCGGATCCTGCGGCTACGGATCGTGCCCGCGGATCTGATCTGCACCGTCACGCTGCTGGTGCTGATCGTCGTTGTGGTCACCACAACCAACTGGTGGCCGACGCTGTTCGGGTTCCTCGAGGACGTGTGCGTTGAGGACGACTGCCCGCCGGCCCCGCTCGGCATCAACTACTACATCTACCCGGTGGTGTGGGGCGGCATCGGCGCGGCAATCGCCGCGGCGACGATCGGCCCGTTGGTGTCGCTGCTGAAGGGCTGGTACATGTGCTTCTGGATGCCGATCGCGATCGCCCTGGTCGTGTTGAGCTCGCTACTCGGTTCGGTCATGAGCGCATCGCACTGACCAGACGCCGGCTGCACTGCGTCAGCCGTGGCCGATTCGCAGCAGGTCGGCGACATTGGCCAGCTTCACCCGCGGCCGGCCGTGCGGCTCGCCCGTCGACCGCTCGTGCGCATCGATCAGCTGCCAGTGCTCGGTGGTGACCAGCTTGGGCTGCCGAGACAGCAACCACTGCTGCAACTGCTCGGCGTGGTCGGGCCCGAAGTCGGCCGGCTCGGCGGCGGCCAAGTCCGCCGCCAGCGTGTCGACGGTGTGCTGGGAGTCGCTCTTGTTGCTGCCGATCACTCCCGACGGCCCGCGCTTGATCCACCCGACGACGTACTGGTTGGACGTCCCCTCGATGCGGCCGTCGGTGTGCGGAATCGTGCCACTGCCCTCGTCGAACGGCAGTCCGGGGGTGGCCACGCCGCGATAGCCGACCGCGCGCACCACCAGCTGCGCCGGCAGCGCCTCGCGCGCACCGGTGTCCTTGGCCACCACCCGGCCGCTGTCGTCGGTGATCAGCTCGTTGCGGCCGAGCACCACCTCTTGGACGTGGCCGTCGCCGCGGATCTCGATCGGGGAGGTGGCGAACCGGAACACGATCCGGCGGTCGCCGGGACGTGGCTCGCGGCTCGCGTAGCCGCGCAACACCTTGAGGTTCTGTCTGGGGGTCTTACCGGCCGCCTCGGCTTCGTCGTCGGTGATGCCCTCGACGTCGGCCGGGTCGACGATCACGTCGACGTCCTGCAGGCTCTCCATGTCGCCGAGTTCGCGCACTTCCAGCGTGGTGAACGTCGCCTGCAACGGCCCGCGGCGTCCGACGATCACCACTTCCTGCACGCCGCGCGGATCCAGCGACTGCAACGCGTGATCGGCGATGTCGGTGCGGCGCAGCGCGGCCGGGTCGCTGATCAGGATGCGGGCCACGTCCAGCGCGACATTGCCGTTGCCGACCACGATCGCCCGCGCCCCCGACAGGTCCGGAGCCATCGCCTCGAAATGCGGATGGGCGTTGTACCAGCCGACGAAATCCACCGCGGCGACACTGCCCGGCAGCTCCTCGCCGGGGATCCGCAGCGACCGGTCGGACTGCGCACCGATCGCGTAGATCACCGCGTCGTAGCGCTGTGCCAGCTCGTCAGGGTGCACGTCCTGGCCCACGGTGATGTTGCCGAAGAACCGAAACCGCGGATCGCCGGCGGTCTTGTCGAATTGGGCGCTGATCGACTTGATCTTCGGATGATCCGGTGCGACCCCCGAGCGCACCAGGCCCCACGGCGTCGGCAGCATCTCCAACATGTCGACGTTCACATCGACCCCGTCGAGCTTCAGCAGCGAAGCCGCCGCGAAATAACCGGACGGACCGGAGCCGACGATCGCCACATGGTAGGGCCGCATACAAGCCTTCTTTCGTGCCCGCACCGCGCAAGGGGCTGTCGCGCGGCGGGCACAGACGGTTACCCCCTGATGCTAAACGTCTGCTGTCCACCGACGCCGGTAACCTGAATAAACGTGGAACCAGACCGTCAAGCCGACATCGCCGCCCTCGACACCACCTTGACCACGGTGGAGCGGGTGCTCGACGTGGACGGCTTGCGTCGCCGCGTCGAAAAACTCGAAACCGAGGCCGCCGACCCCAACCTGTGGGACGACCAGGCCAACGCACAACGGGTGACCAGCGAACTGTCACACACCCAGGGCGAGCTGCGCCGGGTCGAGGAGCTGCGCCGCCGCCTCGATGACCTGCCGGTGCTCTACGAGCTGATCGCCGAGGAAGGCGACGGCGAAGCCGCCGACGCGCTGGCTGAGGCCGACGCCGAACTCAAGGCACTGCACGCCGACATCGAGGCGATGGAGGTACGCACCCTGCTCTCGGGTGAGTACGACGAGCGCGAGGCGCTGGTCAACATCCGCTCGGGCGCGGGCGGCGTCGACGCCGCCGACTGGGCCGAGATGCTGATGCGGATGTACATCCGGTGGGCCGAGCAGCACAAGTACCCGGTCGAGGTGTTCGACACCTCCTACGCCGAGGAGGCGGGAATCAAGAGTGCCACGTTCGTCGTGCACGCGCCGTTCGCGTACGGCACCTTGTCGGTCGAGCAGGGCACCCACCGGCTGGTGCGGATCAGCCCGTTCGACAACCAGAGCCGCCGCCAGACCTCGTTCGCCGAAGTCGAAGTGCTGCCGGTGGTGGAGACCACCGACCACATCGACATCCCAGAGGGCGACGTGCGCGTCGACGTGTACCGATCCAGCGGCCCGGGCGGGCAGTCGGTGAACACCACCGACTCGGCGGTGCGGCTCACCCACATTCCCACCGGTATCGTCGTGACCTGCCAGAACGAGAAGTCGCAGCTGCAGAACAAGGTGTCGGCGATGCGGGTGCTGCAGGCCAAGTTGTTGGAACGTAAACGCCAGGAGGAACGCGCCGAATTGGATGCCCTCAAGGGCGACGGCGGCAGCTCCTGGGGCAACCAGATGCGGTCCTATGTGCTGCACCCGTATCAGATGGTCAAAGACCTGCGCACCGAGTTCGAGGTCGGCAACCCGGCCGCGGTGCTCGACGGTGACATCGACGGGTTCCTGGAGGCCGGAATCCGCTGGCGCAACCGGCCAGATGACGATTAGCGCAGCGGTCTCGGCCGTCTGGGCCTTCACGCCGGACCAGAGCTGGCACGACTTCTGGCGCGGCCCGATCGGTCAGTGGATCATCATGCGGGGTCTGCGGATCGTGCTGCTGTTGATCGGTGCGGTGCTGGCCGCCCGATTCATCACCTGGACGGCGCGCAAGGTCACCTCCCGGCTGGAGAAGGGCTTTCTGGCCAGCGACGACCTGGTGCGTTCCGAGGCCTCCAAGCATCGCCAGGCCGTCGCCTCGGTGATCTCCTGGGGCGCGGTGGTGCTGCTGGCCGTGGTGGTCACCGTCCAGATCACCGACATCGTCAACGTTCCGGTCGGTTCCCTGGTCGGACCGGCCGCGGTGCTGGGCGGCGCATTGGGCTTCGGTGCCCAAAAGATCGTCCAGGACCTGCTCAGCGGGTTCTTCATCATCGCCGAGAAGCAGTACGGGTACGGGGACCTGGTGCAGTTGAGCATGGTGGGGGCGCCCTCTGATGCCCGCGGCCACGTCGAAGAGGTCACGTTGCGGGTGACCAAACTGCGCACCTCCGACGGTGAGGTGTTCACCGTCCCGAATGGCAATATCGTCCGGTCGTTGAACCTGTCTAAGGACTGGGCGCGAGCCGTAGTCGATATCCCGGTGCCGACCACCGCCGATCTCAGCCAGGTCAACGACGTCCTGCACCAGGTGTGCGAGAACGCCATGAACGCCGACGCCCCGCTGCGCGAGCTGCTGCTCGATGAGCCGTCGCTGATGGGGGTGGAAAGCATCGAAGTCGGCACCGTCAACCTGCGGATGGTGGCACGCACGCTGCCCGGCAAGCAGTTCGAGGTGGGACGACGGCTGCGGGCGCAGGTGGTTCGGGCGCTGGCCCGCGTCGGGGTGGTCACCGCCGGCTCGGATGCCCCCAGCGTGCAGGGCGTCCCGGCGGCACCCGGCGGCGACGACTCGGAAGGTTCGGCGCGGTGAGGTTCAAGCTGACGAAACCGACGACCGACGACGACGCGCCGCCGCGGCGCTCCGGCCGCCTGCTGGGCGGACGGATCCGGGTATCCACCGTGGTGTTGATCATCGCGTTCGGACTGGCGTGGTGGGTGTACGACAGCTACCAGCAGCCCGCGCCGCCGGCGGCCCCGCAGGTGGTCCCGCCCGGATTCGTCCCGGACCCGGCCTACACCTGGGTGCCGCGCACCCGGCTGCAGCAGCCACCCGCCACCATCACCCAGACGCTGACACCGTCGACGGTCACCGAGACCGTGACACCGTCGCCCACCACCACCGAGGCGCCCCCGCCCTTCTGCCCGCCGTTCTGCCCACCGCCCCCGCCGGAGGCGCCGGCACCGGAGCCCCCGGCATCCTCGTCGGCGCCCGTCACGCCCAGCCCATCCACCACGCCGCCGCACCCGCGTTGAACGAGGGTGCGCTCGTCAGCAGCGCACAACACGGCCCCGCCGTCGCTGCGGCGTGAACAGCGCCAACGCTCATCACGGCTACACTGCGTAGCCGTGATGATCACGCTCGACCATGTCAGCAAGCAGTACAAATCGTCGGCCCGTCCGGCGTTGGACAACGTCGACGTCAAGATCGACAAGGGCGAGTTCGTGTTCCTGATCGGCCCCTCCGGGTCGGGCAAGTCGACGTTCATGCGCCTGCTGTTGGGGGCCGAGACACCGACCAGCGGTGACGTGCGGGTCTCGAAGTTCCACGTCAACAAGCTCTCCGGTCGTCAGATCCCGCTGCTGCGCCAGGTCATCGGTTGCGTGTTCCAGGACTTCCGCCTGTTGCAGCAGAAGTCGGTGTTCGCCAACGTCGCGTTCGCGTTGGAGGTGATCGGCAAGAAGCCCGACATGATCAACCGGGTGGTTCCCGAGGCCCTGGAGATGGTCGGGCTGTCGGGCAAGTCCAACCGGATGCCCAGCGAGTTGTCCGGTGGCGAGCAGCAGCGGGTCGCGATCGCCCGCGCCTTCGTCAACCGGCCGCTGGTGCTGCTGGCCGATGAGCCCACCGGAAACCTCGACCCCGACACCAGCAAGGACATCATGGGCCTGCTGGATCGCATCAACCGCACGGGGACCACGGTGCTGATGGCCACCCACGACCACCACATCGTCGACTCCATGCGGCAGCGGGTGGTGGAGTTGGAATTGGGCAGGCTGGTGCGTGACGAGCAGCGCGGCGTCTACGGAATGGATCGGTAAGTGCGTTTCAGCTTCCTCGTCAACGAAGTCCTGACCGGGCTTCGGCGCAACGTGACCATGACCGTTGCGATGATCCTGACCACCGCGATCTCGCTCGGGCTGTTCGGTGGTGGTCTGCTGGTGATCCGGCTGGCCGAGAAATCACGCGACATCTATGTGGATCGCGTCGAGACCCAGGTCTTTTTGACCGACGACATCTCGGCCAACGACCTGACCTGTGAGAGCCAGGTGTGCAAGGCGCTGCGGGACAAGATCAACGCACGCGACGACGTCAAATCGGTGCGATTCGTCAACCGTCAGGAGGCCTACGCGGAGGCGATCCGCCGAATCCCGCAGGCCAAAGACTTCGCCAGCAAGGACGTGTTCCCGGCCTCGTTCTACGTCAAGCTGTATGACCCCCTGCGGCACAAGGACTTCGACGACGCCATCAAGGGTCAGCCCGGGGTGCGCCAAGTGCTCAACCAGATGGAGCTGATCGACCGGCTGTTCGGGGTGCTCAACGGCTTCCGCGACATCGCGTTCGCGGTGGCGCTGGTTCAGGCGGTGGGGGCGATCTTGTTGATCTTCAACATGGTTCAGGTCGCGGCATACACCCGGCGCACCGAGATCGGCATCATGCGATTGGTGGGTGCCACCCGCTGGTATACCCAGCTGCCCTTCCTGGTGGAGGCGATGGTGGCGGCGACCATCGGCGTCGTTCTCGCCATCGTCGGGCTGATCCTGGCGCGGGCGATGTTCTTGGACAAGGCGCTGAGCCAGTTCCAGAAATCCAACCTGATCGCGCGCGTCGACTATCTCGATGTCATCTACTACGTCGCGCCGTGGCTGTTCTTCGCGGGCGTGGTGATGTCGGGGTTGACCGCCTACGTGACGCTGCGCCTTTACGTTCGGCGCTAGCGGTGGCCAAGAAATCCGGCGCCGACAAGGGCAAGCAGCCCGCCAAGCAAGTCGTCGCGACCAATCGCAAAGCGCGACACGACTACTCCGTCCTGGAGGTGTTCGAGGCGGGCGTGGCGCTGGTTGGCACCGAGGTGAAAAGCCTGCGGGAGGGCCACGCGTCGCTGGTGGACGCGTTCGGCAGCGTCGACGGTGGGGAAGTCTGGCTGCACAACATGCACATCCCCGAGTATCACCACGGCACCTGGACCAACCATGCGCCGCGACGCAACCGCAAACTGCTGCTGCATCGTCGCCAGATCGACACCCTGGTGGGGAAGCTGCGCGACGGCAACCTCACGTTGGTCCCGCTGTCGGTGTATTTCCTGAACGGCAAGGTCAAAATCGAGCTGGCGCTGGCACGCGGCAAGCAGGCCCGGGACAAGCGGCAGGACCTGGCCCGCCGGGACGCCCAGCGTGAGATGACCCGCGCGCTGGGCCAACGCGCCAAGGGCATGTCCTGATCGGCGCATCAGCTGGTCCGGCGCTGGCGCTGGTGTCTGCGGCCAGCTTCGGTATCAGCGATTTCGTCGGCGGGCTCGCGTCGCGCCGGGTGGCCGCGCTGCGGGTGGTGCTGGTGTCCACGCCGGCGGCGATGGTGCTGCTGGCGGTGCTCGCCGTGGCCGCCGGGGGAGCCATCACCGCGGAGGCGGCGATCTGGGGTGCGTTGGGCGGTATCAGTCAGGCGCTGGGGATCTGGTGGTTCTACGCCGCGCTCGGCGCCGGTCCGATCGCGGTGGTCTCTCCACTGTCGGCGGTGGTGGACGCGGCGGTGCCCGTCGGCGTCGGGCTGATGTTGGGGGAGCGGCCGGGCCCGGTGGCGATGGGCGGCATCGCGCTGGCGCTGATCGCGGTGGTGCTGATCAGTCGCGAAGCCACCGACGAGGACGTCAAGCCGCACCCGTTCACCCGCAAAGTGGCCTGGTTGACGATCGGGTCCGGACTGGCCCTGGGGTTGAACTTCGTCTTCATCGACCAGACGCCGGTGGAATCCCGGTTGTGGCCGCTGCTGTTCGCGCGGGCGGCCGCCAGCGTGATGGTGATCATCGTGGCCGCCGCCAGCCGCAACCTGCACATGCCGACCGGGACACCGCTGCGGTTGGCGCTGCTGGCCGCGCTGATGGACACCGCCGCCAACGTCACGATGCTGTTGGCGCTGCACGTTTCGACGCTGTCGCTGGCCAGTGTGCTGATCGCGCTGTACCCGGCGGCCACTGTGGTGCTGGCCATCATCGTGCTGCGTGAGCGGGTGCACCCCTGGCAGGTGGTCGGGATGGTGTTGGCCGGGGTGGCCGTCGCGATGATCACGATCCGCTGACCTGCGTCGCCGCCAGCTGCGCCGAGTGTGAAGCCAGGGCGAGAATTCCGCCGAGATCGCGCCACAGCTTCACACTCGGCGCGAGCACTTGGGCGAGCGTCGCCGCGGGCCGTCGGGATGAATATTCGATGGCGTCGTGTTGTATACCGCGTACCATAGGTGACGTCCTGCCGAAGGTCGGCGGGGATGCCGAAGCAACAAAGACAAGGGGCTGAACGGTTTCGACTTCGTGCATCGAATCAAGGGAAGCGTGCCGGTGCAGGCAAGAGACCACCGTAAGCGTCGTTGCAACCAATTAAGCGCCGTTTCTACACAGCGCGACTACGCCCTCGCTGCCTAAGCGACGGCTGGTCTGTCAGACCGGGAACGCCCTCGGCCCGGACCCTGGCATCGACTAGAGGGATCAACCGTTACGTCCGGTCGCGGGATGTAACGGGACAACCACAGCGACTGGGATCGTCATCTCGGCTTGTTCGCGTGACCGGGAGATCCAAGTAGAGGCACAGCGAACTGCGCACGGAGAAGTCTTGAGGGAATGCCGTAGGACCCGGGTTCGATTCCCGGCAGCTCCACAAAAGAAAGTGCTGGTCAGGCGTTGGGTGGGCGCGCGGCAGTATGGCTGTCGCTAGCCGGCCCGCCTCGCTAGCGACAATCTCGTCAGCGCGGCACGTTCTCGTTCTTAGGCTTCTTTTCCTTTACCCTCGGGTTGTTCTTAGGTAGTCTCACCCATCGGGGAGATCTCAAGCAATAAGCCCTCGGGTCAGTGACAAGGCAGACCGCTTCGGTTCTGCGGTTCCCGGGGTCGTCAGCGATGGGGGAGCAAGCGATGGGTCGTCGTAGTTTTGGTGGATCAGCACTCGCCTTGGGCGCAGTCGCCGGTGCGGTTGTGGGCGCCGCGCTCATCAGCAGCCCGATGGCCTACGCCACCGACCCGCCCCCCGTGCCCGCAATGCTCGATTTCGGTCCGCCCGGCTTCCGCGACCCGCATGTTATCGAAGACTTATATTTTCCGTACCTGTACAACTTCTTCGTGGCGAACGACACGTACACCATTTCGGACGATGCAGAGTATGAGGCCAAGGAGATCGGGGGGGTCGTCGGTTTATTGCCCGTCATCGGCGCCACCGCCCATTCGGTGGTGGTCACCGACAGCACTGGCGCGGCCCCGGCTGTCGGAACCGAGTGGGACGGGACGGCTCTCGGCCTGTTTACCCCCAGCGTGGCCTTCGTCAACTACGAGCATATGAGTAGCCCAGACGGAACGTCAGCCAGCCTGTTCGAAATACTCAACGTTGGCAATGGCTTCTCAGTTGGCAATTACTTCTCAACCGGGCCAACGGGCACACTGGAAGCGCTGGGTTTCTTCGGAACATGGGTGCCCATTATCGATATTCCGGCCCCACCTGCGATGTCGACGGGTCTGGACATGGGTGACCCCGGCGCGCTGGCCGATCTCGGCACGTGGTGGTCTGACCTCCTGGCTGTGTTCTGAATCCCGCCTTCCCTATTCGGGGACGCGCGACCAGACGCTGATCTCGGGGACACGCCGCAGCCCGACGGATTGCTCGTTGCTGCTCGGCGGTGGGCGGCATCCGCCTGGAGCGGCCGGTGCGGGAGATTTAGTGAACGCCGCAGTTGCTTGGCGTTCGCGCTGCTGACCAGGCCCGCTGTGTCTACACTGCGTACACACGCTGTGCAGGGAGGATGTGGTGGAGGAAGGCGCGCAATTCGGCCGCTACCGGATAGTGGAGCTGCTGGGCCGCGGCGGCATGGGGGAAGTCTGGCGTGCGTATGACACCGAAATCGACCGCGTCGTCGCGCTGAAACTGCTGCCTGCCAGCTTCGCTGACGACCAGGTCTTCCAGGAACGTTTTCGGCGCGAAGCCAGGGCAGTGGCCGGACTCGATGAACCCCATGTGGTCCCGATCTACGACTTCGGCGAGATCGACGGGCGGCTGTTCGTGACGATGCGGCTGATCGCGGGTTCCGACCTGCTGGGGATACTGCGCGGCGGCGCATTGGCGCCGTCGCGCGCGGTATCCATCATCGAGCAGATCGCGTCGGCGCTGAACGCCTCTCACCAGTCGGGGCTGGTACATCGCGACGTCAAGCCGTCGAACATCTTGGTCACCCCCGAGGACTTCGCCTATCTCATCGACTTCGGTATCGCCCGTGCCGCGGGCGCAGCGGCGTTGACGAGCACCGGCACAACGCTTGGCACCTGGGCCTACATGGCCCCCGAACGATTCCAGGCCGGAACCGCGGATGCGCGTTCGGACACCTATGCCCTTACCTGCGTGCTCTACGAAACATTGACGGGCCGCCAACCTTTCACCGGCGACGGCATCGACCAGGTCGCGATGGCGCACATGTTCCATCCGCCACCGCGTCCGTCCGAGCTCCACGCGGCGGTGCCCGCAGCGATGGACCAGGTGATCGCCACCGGCATGGCCAAGGACGCCGCCCAGCGCTACCGCAGCGTGAAAGACCTTGCGGTGGCGGCGCGCAAGGCGTTGGCGGCACCCGCGCCTCCGTCGCCGGCACCCCCGCGCCCGTCGCCGGCCCCCTCGGTATGGGACGCCGCCTTGTCCGGGACACACGGGGTTTCTGCCGATCGCCCGCTGCAGGGGGGCCAACCCGCCGCCCGTGCGGTTGGGCAACCACATCCCGCAAACGCGGCCAACCGCCCCCAGCCTTCCCCTTGGCCTACCCCGGTCGCACCCCTGGTCGGGCACCCGGTTGCGCAGCGGTCCGGCCATGCCAGGAACTGGATTCTCGGTACCGTCGCGGTGCTGGCCGTCGTGGCGGTGGCCTCGATCGCAATCCACTTGTCGTCCAGCCGCTCATCCTCCAGCGGATCCAGCGAATCGTCGACGTCGAGCGTATCCGCGCATGCCACAACGGCTCCGGCCGTCGTCGCGGACAAAGCAGCGCCACCCGTTGAGAAGGGAGCGCTGCCCGGCCTGCTGCTCGGTCCCGAGCGCATCAGCACGGCGATGGGAACCACCGGATTGAAAATCACCGGCACGTTCCGCGCGCTGGTGGACGCCGGCGATCATGTGGCGGGCACCGGCTGCCAGGCGCTCAACGACGCGGCAGCCACAGCACCGTACGCGGGCAGCGGGTGGACCACCGTCTTGCGGCAGAAGTTGGAAGATACCGGCGACATCGCGACCGACCAATATCTAGTGAATCAGGATGTGGTGTTGTTCCCGAGCGCGACCCAGGCGGCTGCCTTCGCCACAACTTCCCAAGAACAATGGTCCAGCTGCTCCAACGCGCCCTACACCTACACCAAAGACGGCCAGCCCTACGGGGTGTGGGACGTGGGTGCGGTGTCCAATATCGATGGGATACTGCGGGTGTCGCGAACCCAGCAGAATGTGAACGGCTGGGCGTGCCAGCGGGCACTGACGATCGCCAACAACGTAGCCATCGACATTGCCGCGTGCAGCTACAACCCGGGGAACTCCGGCGTCGATATCGCCGGCCAGATCGCGGCGGGTGTGCCCCGGTAGGTCGACGGAATTAGACGCTATTTGCCGTCGCCCGGCTGTGGCACGATGGACGCACAGTTGACTATCAACAGCAAAGGTGGAGCAGGTGGTCATCGCCCTCATCGTCGTTGTCGCCCTAGTGGTGCTCTTGGCGTTGTTCGCGCTCAGCGTGTACAACGGCCTGGTCCGGTTGCGCAACGCGTACAAGAACGCATTCGCACAGATCGATGTGCAGCTGACCCGGCGCCACGACCTGATCCCCAACCTGGTCGAAACCGCCAAGGCCTACCTGGCGCACGAGCGCGGCACCCTGGAAGCGGTCATCCAGGCCCGCAACTCCGCCATCACCGCGCAGGCGGCCGCCACCGCTAATCCCGGTGACCCCAACGCAATGGGACAGTTGGCCGCGTCCGAAGGTGCGTTGACCGGTGCCCTCGGCCGGCTGTTCGCGCTGAGCGAGGCCTACCCGGACCTCAAGGCCAACCAGAACATGATGCAGCTGTCCGAGGAACTGACCTCGACGGAGAACCGGGTCGCCTTCGCGCGCCAGGCCTACAACGACTCGGTGATGAACTACAACAACAAGCGCGAGGTGTTCCCGGCTGTGCTGTTCGCCGGCATGTTCGGCTTCACCGCGGCCGCACCGCTGGAGGTCGCCGGCCCGGAGACACGCGAAGTCCCGCGCATTCAGTTCTGACGTAGGTCATGGACTTCTTCGAGCGCCAGCGACAGGTTCGCTCGGCGTCGAAAAGGATGGTGTTCCTTTTCATTATGGCCGTGCTCGGGATTGTCGCTGTCGCCAATGCGGCCATCCTGCTGCCGACAGCGACACAGCAGGACACCACACCGGAGCAGCTCCTCGGGCTGTCGGCGCTCGTCAGCGCCACCATGCTGGCGATCATCACCGCGGTGTCGATCTTCAAAACGCTGTCGCTGCGCCAGGGCGGCGGCGTCAAGGTCGCCGAAAGCCTGGGCGCGGTTCGGGTTCCGGACATGCCGAATGATCCACAGCTCAAGCGATACCGCAACGTCGTCGAGGAGATCGCGATCGCGTCCAGCACGCCGGTGCCGGTGCTGTACTACCTGCCCGGCGAAGCGGGCATCAACGCCTTCGCCGCGGGGTACACCCCGGCGGACGCGGCCGTGTGCGTGACCCAGGGCTCGCTGGACCGGCTCAACCGCGACGAACTTCAGGGGGTCATCGCCCACGAGTTCAGCCACATCGTCAACGGCGATATGCGGTTGAGTCTCAAGCTCATCGGTGTGTTGGCCGGGATCACCGCGCTGGCAGTCATCGGCCGGGTGCTGCTGCAGACGGGGGGACGCAGCCGGGGCCGCGAGGGCGTTCCGTTCTGGGCGGTGGGGCTGATCCTGTTCCTGGTCGGCTGGATCGGGGTTTTCTTCGGCCGGCTGATCAAGGCGGCGGTGTCTCGTCAGCGCGAATATCTCGCCGACGCCTCAGCGGTGCAGTACACGCGGCAGGCCAGCGGGCTGACCGGCGCCCTGAAGAAGATCGGCGGCCTGGAAGCGGGCTCGAAGCTGAACAGTCCCAAGACCGAAAACGTCAGCCACATGCTGTTCGGCGAGGGGATGAGGTTCTCCGCGCTGTACGCGACCCACCCACCGCTGCTCAACCGCATCCAGGTGCTCGAACCCGGCTTCATGCCGGGCACCCTGGAGCAACTGCGACAGCAGTGGCACCAGCAGCCGCCCAGCGGACTGGCCGAGGACGTGCGGATGGGCCTCGCGGAGGCTCCGCCGCAAGCCGCCCCGCGACCGGCGCCCCCGCGCCAGACGGCGCCGCGCAGCGCCCGCGACTACGCTGCCGCTGTCGGCAACCCGGGTGCCGCTGCCTACGAAGCGGGAGTGCGTATCCGCCAAGCCATCCCGCAGCAGGTGGCCGACTTGGCCCACCATCCGGCCACCGTGGTTCCGCTGATCTACGGGCTGGTCTTCGACCGCAAACAGAATGTCCGCACAGCCCAGCACGCGATCGTCGCTCGCCACCACGGCCAGCAGCTGGCCGATGAGGCGTGGCGGTGCGCCGCGGCGCTGGCAGACCTGGACCCGGGGTTGCGCCTGCCGGTGGCGGCCATCGCATTCCCGGCGCTGCGGGGCCGTCCCGAGGCCGAGACCCGCCCGATGACCTCGGTTCTCGGCGAACTGATCAACGCCGACGGTCAGATCGATGTCTTCGAATATTGTCTCGGTACACTGCTTTTCGTCGGGCTCAACGAAGCCCTGACCTCCGGATCGCCGTGGCGGAGCAAACGTCAGAGCCTGTCCAGCGCCCAGAACGCCGTCTCATGCCTGATCGCGGTGCTGGCACAGGCCGGGAACAGCGATCCGCGGGCGGCGGCCGCGGCATTCCAGGCCGGGATCTCCGTCGCGTATCCGCAGGCGCGGATTCCGCTCCTGCCCGTCTCGGGCGTGTTCGCGCTCGAACAGGTGTGGCCGGTCATCGACGGACTGGAAGGCGCTGACAAGGCGACGGTTGTCTCCGCCGTGGTGACGACGGTGCTGGCCGACCGGGTGGTGACCGAGGAGGAGTCCGGGCTGTTGCGCACGGTCTGCGGTGTGCTGCATTGCCCGGTTCCACCGGTCATCTGAAAAGGGGAGCTGTCATGGAACTTGGTGTTCTGACGTTCGTCACCGACGACGGCATGGGAGCGCGTCTTGTTGTGGAGTTGCCGACCGAACCGAACGATCAGACGCTGCGACTCCTCGATGAGATGCAGGCCGAATTCGGTTACCCGGCAAGCTAGCCCAGCTGCCTAGCGAGACAACGGAGCCAGCAGCGCGTTGAGCCCGTACTCGAACACCGCGTCATAGTCGGTCGGGGACTGCAACGCCTCGACCAGTGCCGCATCCGGCCAGTCCTGCGCCCACAGCGACGGGTCCTCCTCCTCGTGCTGGGCACCGCGAACCGCCGAGAATTGCATCAGCGACGACGACACGACGTGGACCTGCACCGCGCGCAGGATCAGCGCGGCATCGGTTCCGGTGACCCCCAGTTCGGCCAACTCGGCAGCCACCCGCTGCTGGATCGGCAAGAACAACCGCGGCGTCCGGTCGCGCTCGTGGGCGACGGCCAACAGGTGCTGTCGCTCGATGAACGCGGTGCGCTGGGCGCGGGCCAGCGACGCAATGCGCGCCACCGGGGTATCGCCGTCGACCGGCAGATTCGCCATCTGCTCCATCAGGCGATCGACCAGGCTGTCGAAGAGTTTGTCCTTGCCGCCGACATGCCAATAGATCGAGGTGACCGCCACCCCGAGCTGCTCGGCGAGACCGCGCATGGTGAACGCCTCGACACCGTCGCGTTCGATCAGCCCGGTCGCGGTGTCGAGAATCGTTTCGGCGCTGACGGATTCACCGGCCCGCTCACTTTTACCGGTCGGCTTGCGCTTCGGGGCTGTCAACGGTCTCACCCCCGGTGATGCGTTGCGCCTCGGGCAGGTCCAGATACCGCTCGAGGTTCCGGTGCATGTTGATCACGCGCCGTTCCTCTCCTGACAACACCAGGTGGGTGAAGCCCGGCTGGTGCAGCCCACGCTGCAACGCCGCCAGAACCGTCAGGTCCTGGGTCATCACCAGGCCGGGGTGGGCCTCCTCGGACGTCATCCGCACATCGGCGGGTGCGTTGTGTGGCGCGCCGGGAGCCATCCGGGCGAACAGGGTCATCACCAGTGAGCCGTGATCCGGGTCGGGTCCGGGCAGCGCGGTCAGCACCGTGAGATGGTCGGCGTTGGTGAGCAGCGACATGTTCGGGAAGATGTTGTACTGATGCAGCCGCATCACCTGATCGGCGCTGGCCCAGTCCAAATCGACGCCGCGCCCGGCGGCGAAAGCCCTGGTGCGTTCCACGATCACGTCGGCGACCGACTGGCCGGGACTGCGCTGGTCGCCGGGGAACGGGGTGCCGTCCTCGACACCCATCAGCGCGCCCTGCGTGCACACGTAGGCGTCCCACACCTCGTCATCGCTGGGTGCCGGTGTGATCCGCGGGCTGGGCACACCGTAGAGCTGCTCGGACTTGCCGGTGTGTCCCCAGATCTGCTGTGGCGCATAGACGTCGTCCATGCATCGGTGAAGCTCGGGGTGCAGGGTCTGGATGTGGTAGGTCTCGCTGAACCCGTCGGCGATCGTCTTCCAATTCGCCTCGATCGAAACGGTCAGCGTCGCATAACAGCGAAACTCGCGCAGCCGGCACCACTCGATGTCCTGAGGCACCGCCTCCAGGAAGTCGGCCAACGGCCTCGCGTCGGCGTCCAGGTTGATGAAGACCAACCCTTCCCAGGTATCCACCCGGAGCGTAAGGAGGGGAAAATCCGCGAGCCCAAGGGATCCGAACCCCTTGCGTCCGGGCACGCGTTTGAGCGCCCCGCACAGATCCCAGGTCCACCCGTGATAGCCGCAGCGCACCTCGGTCAACCCCGACCCGGCGCCCTGCCGCAACGAGTTGCCGCGGTGGCGGCAGACGTTCTGAAACGCGCGCAGCACACCGGCGTCGTCGCGAATGATCAACACCGAGTAAGGGCCGCAACGATATTCGAAATAGCTGCCGGGTTCCGCGACGTGGTCGACCGTGCACGCGAACTGCCACACCTTGGGCCACATCCGCTGCGCCTCCAGCTGGGCGAACTCCGGGGAGTAGTAGCGCTCGGCGGGCACCAGGGTGGGGCGCTGCGGCGGAGTGCCGATGGCGTCCTCGCGGCGGGTCTGGGCTGTTCCGGTCGTCATCACGCCACCTTTTCAGAGCTCTGTAACGCTGTTACATTGGTCACTGTACCGGCTGGCACCGCAGATAGGGAGCAACCCGTGTTCGACCTCAAAATCACCGGCGGAACTGTGGTGGACGGAACCGGCGCGGACCGATTCCACGCCGATGTGGCCCTGCGGGACGGCAAGATCGTCGAGGTTCGCCGCCGCGGGCCCCATGACGCGCCGTTGGACGGCGAAGCCGCTGAGACCATCGACGCCAGCGGCAAGATCGTCGCCCCCGGCTTCGTCGACATCCACACCCACTACGACGGCCAGGTCAGCTGGGATGACGTGCTCGAACCGTCCAGCAACCACGGGGTCACCACGATCGTGATGGGCAACTGCGGTGTCGGCTTCGCGCCGGTGCGGCCGGGGCAGGAACAGTGGCTCATCGAGCTGATGGAGGGCGTCGAAGACATCCCGGGCACCGCGTTGACCGAAGGCATCACCTGGGGCTGGGAAAGCTACGCGGAGTACCTCGACGTGATCGGCCGACGCAAGCTGGCCGTCGACGTCGGCAGCCAGATCGCCCATGGCACCGTGCGCGCCTACGCGATGGGGGAGCGCGGCGCCCGCAACGAGCCGGCCACCCCGGAGGACATCGCCGCGATGAGCCGGCTGGTGCAGGAGGCCGTGGAAGCCGGAGCGCTGGGATTCTCGTCGTCGCGCACCATCGCCCATCGCGCCATGGACGGTGAACCGGTGCCGGGAACGTTCGCGGCCGAAGACGAACTCTTCGCGTTGGGACACGCCATGGCAGCCGGAGGCGGCGCGGTCTTCGAGCTGGCGCCGCAGGGGGCCGCCGGGGAGGACATCGTGGCGCCCAAGAAAGAGATGGAATGGATGCAACGGCTGGGCGGCGAAATCGACTGTGCCCTCAGCTTTGCGCTGATCCAGGTCGACGCCGACCCGAACCTGTGGCGGGAGCAGCTGGAGATCTCGGCCGCCGCGCACCAAGCGGGCAGCCGGCTCTACCCGCAGATCGCGGCACGCCCATTCGGCATGCTGCTCGGATTCCCGGGGCACCACGCGTTTACCCACCGCCCGACGTTCCGGCGCCTCAAGGCCGAATGTGGACGCGAGGAACTGGCGGCGCGGCTGGCCGATCCCGCGGTGCGCGCGGCCATCCTGGCCGAGGATGATCTGCCGATCAACCCGGATCTGTTGTTCGACGGCATGTTCGCGTTCGCGCAGCACTCGGTGGAGCGCCTCTTCGTGCTCGGCGAGCCACCGGACTACGAGCCCACCCCGGACCGCACCGTGGCCGTGATCGCCCGCCAGCGCGGCCAGGATCCGCTGGCCACGATGTATGACCTGATGCTGGAGGCCGACGCCGGCGCAATGCTGATGATGCCGATGTACAACTACGCCGAAGGCAACCACGACGCCATCCGGGAGATGCTCACCCACCCCGCCGGGGTGCTTGGGCTCTCCGACGGCGGGGCGCACTGCAGCATGATCTGCGATGCCTCCTACCCGACGTTCCTGCTCACCCACTGGGCCCGCGACCGCCACCGCGGCGAGAAGTTGCCGCTGGAGTACGTCATCCGCAAGCAGGCCCGCGACACCGCGCACCTGTTCGGGATGACCGACCGCGGGGTCATCGAAGTGGGAAAGAAGGCCGACCTCAACGTCATCGACATGGATGCCCTGACGCTGCATGCGCCGCGGATGGCCTATGACCTGCCCGCCGGCGGGCACCGGTTGGTCCAGGGCGCCTCGGGCTACAGCGCCACCATCGTCAACGGGATCGTGACCCGCCGCGACGGCGTGGACACCGGTGCGCGGCCGGGCGCGCTGGTCCGCGGAGCACGGTGAGCCGCCGGCAGGCGCCGATGGATCGTGCCGCGCTGGTCGCGGGCGCCATCCGATTCGCCTCGGGGGTGTCGTTCCTGGTGGACCCGGTCCGGGCAAACCGGTTGTGGGGCGCCGAGGCCCAGGAGTCATCACCGACGGCGCGACTGTTGTTGCGCTCGATGGGTTATCGCGATGCGTTGATCGGTGGCCTGCTGGCAACTGCGGCGTTGCGCGGCAGGGACACCCGCGGTTGGTTTCTGGCGTCCGGCGGTGCCGACGCCGCCGATCTGCTCGGCGGCATGAGCGTTCACGACGAGATGAAGCGCTCCCAACAGGTCATCGGCCTGGGCGGGGCGGTGGTCGGGATCGCCGTTGGGCTCTGGGGCGCGACCCGCCGGGTTGGCAAGCCCGAGTAGTCAGCGTCGCAGTCGGGTCAGCAGCCGACGCACCAGGTTCGGTGGCTGGCCGGTGGGGGGCTGCCGGTTAGCGTACGGCCACGGTTGATTGCGCTCGGGCACCGCGGCCGCCCGCACCTGTTTGAGCTGCGTCCGCAGATGCTGTCGCAGCCCATGTAATGCGGGGTCGGTCCATCGGTTGTCGGCCTCGGTGGGGTCGGCGGTCAAATCGTAGAGCTCCCACTGGTCATCGAGCGGGTCGGCGCGGTAGGCCTGCCCGCGGCTCCCGTCGGCGGCCAGGTGGCGTACCCCCGGCTCGGTCCAGGTGGCCGGATCGTCGAAGGTGCGCACCAGCTTCCACAGATGCCCCGCCCCGCCGTCGGTGTCGTCGACGCGCAACACCAGGCCCTCGAAATTGGCGGCGACATGCGCGGGCAGCGTGATCCGCAACGGCGCGGGTGGGTTGGCGGACATGCCGAGTTGGCGGGCCGCCGCCGACGCCCCGGTGTCCCCTTCGAGGACGTTGTCGCGGGTCATCAGATACACCGCACGCCGGTCATCGGCCGGGCTGCCGTCCACCACCGGCAACAGATTGCGGCCGGGCAGCGGGTGCACCTCGGAGAAGGATTCGGCCAGCGACGCCGCCGTTGCGGACACATCGATCCCTGCCGCCGCCAGCAGGGTAGGCACCAGATCCACATGCGACGTCGGTGAGGTCACGACGCGGGGCTCGGTGGATGCCGCGCCGATACGGGCGATGACGAACGGAACCCGGGTGGCCTCGTCGTACAGGTTGAACCACTTCTGGTGCAATCCGCCGTGCGCCCCGAGCAGATCGCCGTGATCCGACGTACGCACCAGCACGGCGCTGTCCGACCCGCCCTCGGTAACCGCGCGGCGCACCCGGTCGATCGGCCCGTCGACCTCGGCGTGCAGGCGGTAGTAGAGGTCGCGGTAGCGCTGTGCGTTGCGTCGGTAGCTGCGGCTGACCGCGCGTGCCGGACCGTATCCCGAGAAATAGGCGTCCCGGAAGGCGCGCTGCGCGCTGGGCTTCGTGGACAGGTCCTCGTCGGCGGTCGGGGCAGCCGGCACCGTGGGCGGGTCCAGCGGCGAGGGCCGTAATGGGTTGCGCCGCACCCACGCCGGGAACAACACGATGTCGTGCGGGTTGACGAAGCTGGCCACCAGCAGAAACGGGCGCAGCGCCTCGGTGTCACCGGCGCGCCGGCGTGCGTAGCGGTCGGACAGCCAGGCGACGACGCGCTCGGCGATCAGCGGATCACGGCGAAAACCACTGTTGGACATCGCCGCACCATGCGGCTCGGGGCCCACCCACCCGGAGAATCCGTAGGGGCCCAGCGGGTCTGCATCGAGGTAGCGCTGCGCGGCCAGCGGGTCGATGACACCGTGGGCGTCGTTGGTGGCCAGTGCGGCGCCGGTCGCCGGGTCGTGCAGGTCGGCGTGCGAGATGTGCCATTTGCCGTCGTAGTGGGTGTCATATCCGGCCGCGCGAAACCAATTCCCCAGCGTCGGCACCTCGCCGGCGCGCAGCCATCGCAGCCGCGAATCATCGAACCGCTTGCCGATCCCGTCGGTCTGCGTGACGCCATGCAGATCCGGATACTGGCCGGTGAACAGCGTCGGACGGCTGGGCACGCACGCCAGCGAACCGGTGTAGTGCCTCGCGAAACTCACCCCGTGCTCGTCGAACCAGCGCCGCCCGCTCAGGACGCGGTGACGCCAGGCGAGCACGTCGGCCGCCTCGTACGGCGGCACCGCGCGCTCCTCGTCGGTCATGATGATGACGATGTCGGGGCGATCGGACATGGTGGCCTCCCATCGGTTCGCCCGACCAGTATCGCCCGTGGCGAGCGCAATCGTGCGAACTGCCTTCTGGCGGGGCTACGCTGGCGCTATGGCCGCCAAGAAGAAAGTTCGGGTTGCCCGCGTCTACGACGAACCCAGCCCCGACGAGGGCGAACGGATTCTGGTGGACCGGATCTGGCCCCGCGGCTTCCGCAAGGACGACCCGCGAGTCGGTCGGTGGTTCAAAGACGCCGCCCCGTCGAACGATTTGCGGCACTGGTACAGCCACCAGTCCGAACGGTTCGACGAATTCGTGGCCCGCTACGAGGATGAACTGCGCACCGCGGCAGGTCGCGCGGCCTTCGACGAGTTGCGTGAGCTGACCAAGGGGCACACCGTCACGCTGGTCACCGCGACCAAAGACGTGGAGGCCAGCCAGGCCGCGGTACTGGCCGGCCTGCTCAACAAGCACTGACGGCTACCGGGAAGATAACGGCATGACTGTCGTCGTGGAGAACCCCGTCGTGGACGCGATCCTGGATCAGCACGCGGCGGCGCTCGGTGCCAGCTTCACCGACTACCGCAACCACGTGTACCGCGGGATGAACTACCAGTTGCGGCTTCTTGGCCTGGACGAACCGACACCGCAGATGGCACTTGCCTGGGCGACGCACGACATCGGAATCTGGACGGCGGGGACGTGGGATTACCTTGGGCCGTCTGAAGAACTCGCCGTCGCGCTGGCGCCTCGGTTCGGCGTCACCGACACCACCGACGTGCGGGCCATGATCGCCGAGCATCACAAGCTGCGTGCCGTCGACCACCCGTCGGTGGAGACATTTCGGGTCGGTGACCGGATCGACGCGTTTCGCGGGCTCACCCTCGGCACGGCCATCGACCGACGTGACGTGTCAGAGATCGTCAACGCGCTGCCCTACCGCGGGTTCCACACCTTCATGGTCGCCACCGCCGCCCGGTGGACGCTGCGGCATCCGCTGCGCCCGATGCCGATGCTGCGCTGGTGATCCCCGGCGCCTCGGACTAGATCCACCCCGCGATCCACTGGCCGAGCAACACCGCACCCAGCCCGAAGATGACGCTGGACGCGAGGTTCGCGACCGCCGAGACGATTTGGCGTTCCTCGGCCAGGCGTTCGGTCTCCAGCATCCACGTCGAGAACGTGGTGTAAGAGCCGACGAACGCGGTGCCGGCCAACATCGCGGTATGCGGACTGAACGCGACACCGCTGATGAAACCGAGCGCGGCGGCGCCAGTGAGGTTCACCGTGAATGTGCCGAACGGGAACGAACGGGCCGCCCGCCGGGCCACCACCCGGTCCACCACGAAGCGCAGCACCGCCCCGACACCGCCGAGCACCACCACACCCGCCCACAACATGATCGACGCGGTCATCGGCGCACCTTCGCCCGGCGTACCAGCGCCGAGGCCAGATAGACCGCCAGCAGCCCCAGCAGCACGCTGGCGCCGGTGTAGCCGGCGGCCAACCCGCAATGCCCGTGCTCGAGCATCCGCAGCGTCTCGACCTGCATGGTGGAAAACGTGGTCAAACCGCCGCACAGACCGGTACCCAGCAGTGGGCGGCGGTAACTGGTCACCGGCAGCCGCTCCAGGAGTCGCGTGGTGAAGTAGCCCAGTAGGAAGGCGCCGACGATGTTGACGGCGAACGTGGGCCAGGGCCAGGACGCCGGGTCGGGGGCCACCAGCGTGCCCAGCAGCGTGCGGGTGGTCGCCCCGAGGGCGCCGCCTGCGAAAACGGCGGCCAACTCGCGGTTGTCGTGGCCCAGCACGTCGACAACCTATCGCGTCTTCAGGCGGTACCGGCAGAATGTATGAGCGTGGCCCACCCGCGCGCCGGTCAGCCGGCCCAGCCTGATGACCTTGTCGACCTGCCGCATCTGGTGACCGCGTACTACGCGATCCAGCCCGATCCCGACAACATTGCCCAGCAGGTGACGTTCGGCACTTCGGGACATCGCGGCTCGGCGCTTGACGGTGCGTTCAACGAGGCGCACATCCTGGCCACCACCCAGGCCATCGTCGAGTACCGCGCAGCGCAGGGCGTGACCGGCCCGTTGTTCATCGGCCGCGACACGCACGGCCTGTCCGAGCCGGCCTGGGTGTCCGCGCTGGAGGTTCTGGCCGCCAATGATGTCACCGCGGTGATCGATTCGCGCGACCGCTACACGCCCACCCCGGCCATCAGCCATGCCATCGTCACGCACAACCGCGAGCACATCGGCGCGCCGGCCGACGGCATCGTCGTCACCCCGTCGCACAATCCGCCGCGGGACGGCGGCTTCAAATACAACCCGCCTCACGGCGGGCCGGCGGACAGCGACGCGACCGCCGCGATCGCCGCCCGCGCCAACGAGATCCTGCGCGGCGGGTGTGCCGCGGTGCGGCGCATCCCGCTGGCCCGCGCCTTGACGATCGCCCAACGCCACGATTATCTGGCCGGCTATGTCGACGACCTGCCCAACGTCGTCGACCTCGACGCCATCCGGGCGGCCGGGGTCCGGATCGGCGCCGACCCGCTCGGCGGGGCCAGTGTGGACTACTGGGCGGCGATCGCCGAGCGGCACCGCCTGGAGTTGACCGTGGTGAACCCGCTGGTGGACGCCACCTGGCGGTTCATGACATTGGACACCGACGGTCAGATCCGGATGGACTGCAGCTCACCGGACGCGATGGCCGGGCTGATCGCCAAGATCGGCGGGAGCGGCTACCAGATCGCCACCGGCAACGACGCCGACGCCGACCGGCATGGCATCGTCACCCCCGACGCCGGCCTGCTCAACCCGAATCACTACCTGGCGGTGATGATCGACTACCTGCTGGGTCACCGGCCGAACTGGCCGACCGACATCGCCATCGGCAAAACCGCGGTCAGTTCCTCGATCATCGACCGGGTGGTTGGGGGGCTGGGCCGTCGTCTGGTCGAGGTGCCGGTCGGATTCAAATGGTTCGTCGACGGATTACGCAGTGGCAGTATCGGTTTCGGCGGTGAGGAATCGGCGGGCGCATCGTTTCTGCGCCGCGACGGTTCGGTGTGGACCACCGACAAGGACGGCATCATCGCCGCCCTGCTGGCCGCGGAGATTCTCGCGGTCACCGGATCCACCCCGTCGCAGCGGTATGGCGCGCTTGCCGAACGCTACGGTGCGTCCAGCTACGCGCGCGTCGACGCGCCCGCCGACCGTGACCAGAAGGCGCGGCTGGCCAAACTCTCGCCGGAGCAAGTCACCGCCACCGAACTCGCCGGGGAACCGATCACGGCAAAGCTGACCACCGCACCCGGCAACGGTGCGCCGCTGGGCGGGCTGAAGGTCACGACCGCCAGTGCCTGGTTCGCCGCACGGCCCTCGGGCACCGAGGACGTCTACAAGATCTACGCCGAGTCGTTCCGCGGTCCGCAGCATTTATCGCAGGTGCAGGACACCGCCCGGGAACTGGTGAATACAGTCATCGGGTGACCTTTGTTGCCCGCTGCTCCCGCGCCCAGGAAGCTGAGCTGCCGCGACACCGGCTGCCCCGCGAAATCTGGGTGCTGATCGTGGCGAACACCATGGTCGCGCTCGGCTACGGCGTGGTGGCGCCGGTGCTGCCCTCCTACGCCCGCCATTTCGGGGTCAGCATCTCCGCAGCAACGTTCGTGATCACCGTGGTGGCGCTGATGCGGCTGTGTTTCGCTCCCGTCGGTGGGCTGCTGGTGCAGCGACTCGGCGAGCGGCCCGTCTACGTGAGCGGGTTGCTGATCGTGGCGACGTCCACCGTCGCGTGCGCGTTCGCGCAGACCTACTGGCAGCTGCTGATCTTTCGCTCCCTCAGCGGTGTCGGCTCGACCATGTTCATCATCTCCTCGTTGGGCCTGATGATCCGGATCAGCCCCGACGATGCCCGTGGACGGATCTCGGGCCTGTTCGCGAGTTCGTTCCTGCTCGGCACCGTGGGCGGCCCGGTGCTGGGCAGCCTGACGGCGGGGTTCGGGTTGAGCGCCCCGTTCCTCATCTACGGCGTCATCCTGCTGGTGGCGGCGGTGGTGGTCTTCGTCAACCTGCGGCATTCGTCGCTCACCGAGCCGATGCACGCGGGCGAGCCGACCGTCACCGTACGGGCAGCGCTACGTCACCGCGCCTACCGTTCGGCGTTGCTGTCCAACTTCGCGACCGGCTGGGCGGTGTTCGGGTTGCGGATCGCGCTGGTCCCACTGTTCGTCACCGAAGTGTTGGGCCGCGGCGCCAGTGTGGCCGGGCTGGCCCTGTCGGTGATCGCGATCGGCAACGTCTGCGCCGTCGTTCCCAGCGGCTACCTGTCCGACCGGATGGGTCGGCGGGGTCTGCTGATCGCCGGGCTGACCGCCACCGGTGCCGCGACGATCCTGCTGGGCGAGTCGTCATCGCTGACCGTGCTGCTGGTTGCCGGATTCCTCACCGGCGCGACATCGGGCATCTTCAGCGCCCCGCAGCAGGCGGCCGTCGCCGACATCATCGGCAGCAGGGCGCGTGCGGGCACCGCGGTGGCCACGTTTCAGATGATGGCCGACGTCGGCGCGGTGACCGGGTCGGTCGCCGTCGGCGAGATCGCACAACACGCCACCTTCGGATGGAGCTTCGCGATCAGCGGCGTCATCCTGTTCGTCGCCGCGATCGGGTGGGTCGCGGCACCCGAGACCCGGCCGGTGGTCGCGGCGATCGATGCAGAGACTGCGCCGGAGCCGGCCTGAGCGCCTCGTAGGCTCGATTCATGGTCACCCTGGACCGACTGGTCAATGTGCTGGGCAGTTACGGCGTGCGGCTGAGGTTCTGCTCGGTGCCCCGCTCGACGGAATTGAGCAGCGTGGTCATTCACGAGACCGCCGCCGCGCGCGCGGTGGTCGGTGACGTGCTGTTGGCCATCGGCGCCCGCTCGGTCAAAGAAGCGGTGCGCTGGGCGGTGGCCGTGCGGGCGGTGGCGGTGCTGGTGCGCGGCGGCGAGGACACAACCCCGTTCGTCGGGGAAGGCGAGTCGATCGCCGTCATGGTGGTCGAACCCGAGGTGTCCTGGAGTGAGCTGGCCGCCGTGGTCTACGGCCTGGTGCTCGAGGGACGCGAGACCGAATCCGGTCGCGGCCCCACCGACTTGTTCGCGTTGGCCGACAACCTCGCCGAGGCGGTCGGTGGTGCGGTGACGATCGAAGACCAGCTTTTTCGGGTGCTGGCGTACTCACGGGGCCAGCAGCACGCCGACCCGGCGCGGGCCGCGACCATCCTGAACCGCCAGGCACCCGAGACGCTGCGCGCACTCTTCGAAAAAGAAGGTGTTCTCGCGCATTTGGCGGTTTCGGATGAGCCGCTGTTCGTGTCGGCGGACGCCGCCCACGGACTGACCGGGCGGATGGCGGTGGCGGTGCGGGCGGGGCGGGAGTTGCTGGGCGCGGTGTGGGTGGCGTGCTCGGCGCCGCTGACCGGGATCCGGCTGGCCGCACTGTCCGACGGTGCCCGCACCGTCACGCTGCATGTGCTGCGGTCACGGGCAAGCGCAGACCTGGAACGTCAGATCGAGTCGGAATGGGTGACCCGATTACTGGACGGCACCGCCGATGCGGCCACGCTGGCCAGCAGGCTGGGACTGCCGCAGGCGGCGCTGCGGGTGGTCGCGGTGCACGCGCAGATCGCCGGCGAGTCGCACGCCGCGCTGCTGTTGGCGTTCGATGCCGTCACCGCCGGATTCGGCTGGTCGCGGCCCGGGCGTAGCGCCTTGGCCGCCAACACCGTCTACACCCTGTTGCCGGCCGAAGACGCCGAGCAGGCGCGCCGCTGGGTGGCGGAGCTGCAGGCGTCGTTGCCGGCGCAGGCGGTGGTGCTGGCCGGGATCAGCGCGGCCGCGACCGCGCAGGATCTGCCGGCCGCACGCCGCGAGGCCGACGAGTGCCTGGCTTTGCACGAGGTCAGCCCGGCGCAGGCGTCGCCGCCGGCCTACGACGAATCCTGGGACGAGATCCTGCTGCAGCGGTTGCGCACCGCGGCACGCGCCGGCCGCGCCCCCGCACGGGGCCCCGTCGCCGAGCTGCGCCGCCACGACCGTGACAACGCGACGCAGTACGTCGCCACCCTGCGGGCATGGCTGGAGGCGCAGGGCGACCTGGCGCAGGCCGGGGACCGGCTGGGCGTGCACGAGAACACGGTGCGGTATCGGCTGCGCAAAATGGCGGAGGTGACCGACCTCGGGCTCGACGACGCCCGCAAGCGGTTCGCGATGATGATCCACCTGACATCGACCGACGATGTGTGGGAAGCCGACAATCGCTGACGTCAGGGTTGTCGGATTCGGGCAAACACCCCGCCGGCGAACCGGGTAACCATGGAGTTATGGCCGACAGCAACCGCATCGACTGCCCACCGCGGTCGGCGATCGTGGTGGGTGCCGGCATCGTGGGCCTGTCGACCGCCTGGTTTCTTCAGGAGCGGGGCGTGCAGGTCACCGTGGTGGACCGCACCGGTGTGGCGGCCGGCGCCTCGTGGGGGAATGCCGGCTGGATCTCGCCGGCGCTGACGATCCCGCTCAACGAACCGGCGACCCTTCGATTGGGACTCCGGTCGTTGTTGAATCCGTCGGCGCCCCTGCATGTTCCGCTGACTTTTGACACGTCGTTATGGAGCTTCCTGGTGCGGTTCGCGGCGAATTCGCGGCGGCACTCCTGGCGCCGTGCGGTGCGCGCGAACCTGCCGCTGAACTCCGAATGCATCGAGGCCTACGACGTGCTGGTCGCCAACGGGGTCGAGGCGCCGATCACCGACGCGCCGATCACCGCGGTGTTCCGCTCCTGCCGCGACGCCGAACATCTGCTGGACGAGCTGCGACGCTTCGCCGAGATCGGGCAGCCGATCCTCACCACGGAGTTGACCGGGGCCGCGCTGCGTGAACGGGTGCCGCTGGCGTCCAGCGCGGTCGCGGCCGCGGTGCAGATCAACGGGCAGCGCTTCGTGGACCCCGGGCGGTTCGTCGCCGCGCTGGGCCGTGCCGTCGTCGAGCGGGGCGCTGAACTGCACACGGCGGAGGTCACCGAGGTGCATCCCTCACACGACGGGGTCACGGTTGCGCTGCGCAGCGGCCAACCGCTGGCCGCGGAGGCGGCGGTGATCGCCACCGGCGCCTGGTTGTCCCGGTTGGCGGCACCCTGGATTCAGGTGCCGGTGCAGGCCGGCCGCGGCTACTCATTCACCGTTCCGGTGGACGCTCCGGTGCTCGGGCCGGTCTATCTGCCCGACGCGAAGGTGGCCTGCACACCGTTGAACGGTCGGCTGCGGGTCGCCGGCACCATGGAGTTCCGAGCGCCCGACGCCCCGCCCGTCGCCGCCCGCGTCGACGCCATCGTCGAGGCGGCGCGCCCGATGTTGACCGGCGTTCGCTGGGAGGAACGCGAACATCTCTGGGTCGGCCCGCGTCCGGTCACCCCCGATGGGCGTCCCCTGGTGGGGGAGGCGGCGGCGGGCATCTATGTCGCGGGCGGGCACGGGATGTGGGGGATGGCGCACGGTCCGGCGACCGGGCGCACGCTGGCCGAGCAGATCACCACCGGCAAGCAACCCGCCGCCCTGCGGGCCCTTGATCCGTTGCGCTGAGCCATTCAGCGATCGCCCCCCGAAACCTGTTGAAAAGGAGACAGCTGATGACCAACCCCGCGGTGTGGATCACCCCGGAGACCCGCGACCGACTGCAGGCCGAACTGGCCGAACTGTCCGAGCCGCAAGCCGACGGCGAGACAGCAGACCTGGATGAACGACGGGCCCGCCAGGCACGGATCCACCAGATTCATGACCTGCTCAACGACGCCGTCGTCGGTGAAGATCCGCCCGACGACGGCGTCGCCGAGCCCGGCATGGTGCTCACCGTGCGCTACGAGGGCGGCGATGAGACCGAGACCTTCCTGCTGGGAGCCCGCGGCGTCGAGCACGGCGACATCGAGGTCTACTCGACGCAGTCGCCGCTGGGGATCGCGATCGCCGGCGCCCGCCCGGGCGAGCGGCGCAGCTACCGGGTGCCCAGCGGCGCCACGGTGTCGGTCACCCTGGTCGAGGCGGTGCCCTATGGGCTGCACCGGCATGGTCACCCGGCCTGAGGGGTGTTTTACGCCGAGATCGACGTCAGCGCGGCCGGCACTCGCAGTTTTCCACGCTACCGTCGATCTCGGCGCATCGGTGACCTGCGGTTTTGAACCGGAGTGGCCGGTGGTGTAGCTTCGATGAGCATCACTTCGGGGCTATGGCGCAGCTGGTAGCGCACCACACTGGCAGTGTGGGGGTCAGGGGTTCGAGTCCCCTTAGCTCCACTTCACCTATTTTGGCGTTCACTCTGCGTCCACGGCGCAAAAGTTCGAGTAGAAGACGCCGTCAGCGCAGAGTCAACCGCTTAGGCCGCAGCCGCCAATGTCTTGGCGCCCGACGACGCCGCCGCGGCGCGATTGACGGTGCGGGCCAGGTAGACACACGCGCCGGCGACCAGGAAGCACACGAGGGTGTACCACAGGCTGCCGGTGGGATCACCGCTAGCGGTGACGCCGTTCACGGCGCCGAAGTACGCCGGCAGCGCGGTGATCCACAGCACCGCCATCACCGCGAGATACGCTGCGGCATAGCCGATCACTAACGGACTGGCGTAGCCCCTGCTGGCCGGGACGCCGTCGAGAATGGCCACCCCACCGTGGCGGAACCGCTTCCACTGTTGGGCAAAGATATAGACCGCGACAACGCTCAACACCACGAGCTCGGTGGCGTAGGCGATACCGGTCACCGTGGTGCTACCGGTCAGCCCGCCGAGCAGCGTTGCGGGCAGCGGCAGGATGCCGGTGCCCAGCGACGCCAACACCCCCACCACAACGGTGCGCCAAGTGATCTGCCAACCGGAAAGCCGTCGGCCCCGGTCGACCTGCCGGCCGACGAACCATTGCACGCAGAACGCCAGCGACATCGGCCACAGCGCCGCGAACACCACCACGCTGGGCAACGGAACCGAGTCGAACATCGGCTGATTGAGCGGGTTGTCCACGCTCCACTCCCACCACCGCAGCTGTGGACCGAGGTGATCGAAAATCTCGTAGAACGCATGGTGTACGAAGCCGACGCAGACCGCGCCGATCAGGGTTCCGTAGCGGCGGAAAACCCCGAGGCATCGGACGATTTCGAACGCGACGGTGGCCATCATCGGGTAGATCGCGACGATGTAGAGGGGGAGCCGGCCCCACAGGAAGTCGACGGTGAATACGTTGTGGGCGAACATGGTGTCGACCTGGCTGTCGATGCCGAAAGCCGCCGGAAAGTACAGCGGCGGTTCGATGATCAGCAGATAGGCGATGGCCCCGGACCACAGCACCAGGTTGGTGGCGTCACCGTGGCGGCGCAGCCGGATGATGGCGTAGACCAGTGCCAGCACCGCGCCGGTGATCACCGTGAGTTCCAGCACCGGCAGGGTCCAGTTCTCCAGAGCGAAGGGGTTGCGGACCTCGAACAGCCCGCCGGCGGTCTGGCAGGAGAACCCCATCGATTCGGCGAGTCGGTCGAACGTGGGGGAGCAGTGCTCAGACATGCGAGGCCTCCGCGGTGTACCAGTGGGTGACGTCGTATCCGGCGTCGTAGCGATCGAACCACTGTCCCGCCAGCACCGGGAGCTTTTCGTGGGCGGGATTGTGATTGGGCAGCTGGCTGCGGACCACGCCCGACAACGCGATCAGCTGTTCCCGCAGCGACAGGTGTGCGAACGCCCGCGGCATCGTCCCATTGTTGGCCGGGGAGCCAAACGGAAGTCGCCGCAACAGATTCTGCTTGCGCCGGTAGCGGGCGAACATGCTCATCGCATCGACCTGGCGATCCGCCAGCGGGACGTGCTTGTTGAAGCCCTCGCAGGCGATGCGCATCACGTCGAGGACGTGTTTGAAGATCGACGGCAGCACTCGCATCCGATACCACGGGTCGTCGACCACCGCGTCGTAGATGATCAGCGCCGAACTGCGGTGCTCGACCTCCTCGACGAAATGCCACAAGAACAGTGAGGCCACCCGGTCATCGCCGGGCGCGAACAGCGTCGTGTCGTTGTCCAGCATCAGCTTGAACACCGGCGTGAACGTCGCCTCCAGATCGGCGGTGTAGGCCAGCCGGTACTTCAACGGCGTATGGGCGGTCAGATCGTCGAATGAGGCGATCACCTGGTCCAGGGTTTCTTTGAGCCCGGGGTGACTCTTGATCAGTCCCTTGGCGTGCTGGCGATGCGCCATCGCGTGCTGGCCTTCCTGGCGCACGAACGCATCGGCCTCCTCGGCGATCACCGGATCGGTGATCAGCGGCATCGCCTCGGGAATCATGCTGCCGATCATCTTCTCGAACGCGATGGCCAAGAACGACACCGCGTTGGCCATCGACGAGAACGCCGGGTTGGTCTCGTTCCACACGAACGGAACCGGGCGGTCGGCGAACGCGAACCGCATCTTGCGTATTTGTAGGTCGGTCATCTGCACGCTCTCCAGTAATCATACAAATAAGATGTTGTGTGTATGGTCGTATGATTGCAGCCCGAGGCGAGTTTCGTCAACGCCGGGAGGATGGACGCGATGGCACGCAGGCGCGGGTGGGGCGGCAACCCGCCGGCCAGCGACGACGAGGCCACCCGGCGCATCGTGGCGGCCGCCGTCGACCTACTCGCGGCGACCGGGTCGGCGATCAGCATCGCCGACGTCGCCGAATCGCTCGGCGTCATCCGCCAGACCGTGTACCGCTACTTCCCGACCGCCGATGCGCTGATGGAAGCCGCCGCGATCGCCTCGGTCGACGACTTCTTCGATCAGCTCGCCGAACGGGTGCGCGGCATCCACGACCCGGCCGAGGCGATGACCGAAGGGGTGCTCCACACCCT
Source organism: Mycobacterium sp. NGS50 (assembly GCF_059812545.1). Lineage (NCBI taxonomy): Bacteria > Bacillati > Actinomycetota > Actinomycetes > Mycobacteriales > Mycobacteriaceae > Mycobacterium > Mycobacterium sp. NGS50. The sequence continues at coordinate 8,426 of NZ_JCALCW010000030.1, read as the reverse complement.
GGAGGCCGTCGCGCGCACCCCGCACCTGGGCATCCTGTTGTCCGAGCCGTATTTGGGCGCGCATTCCAGCGGTCTGGCCTCCCCGCAAGCCCAGGAGTTGGGCATGCGGATGATCACCCGGTTCGACGTGGACTGGCAAAGTCATGGCTACGACGACGCCGCGCTACGGGACCTGGTGGAGTTTACGTTGCGCACCATGCTGTCGTTCTTCGTCGCGCCCAACGACCTTGATCGCAGCCCAGATGAGTTGCGGCGCTTCGTGCGCCGCTGGCTGGGCGGGGCGATTGCCGCGCAGTCCTCGTCGACGCCGTAGCGGGTGAAGCTCCAATGACTCTGCGGTGAGGGCGCGAAAGTGCGAGTGAAGTGCGCCGTCAGCGCAGAGTCAACGCGGGTGGTGGGGTCTACGGTCTCGTCAGCGCGGAGTAGCGGGCCAGGTGGAAATCAGTTGACCCGAACTCCTGCTGGACGGCGGTCAACCGCTTGAAGTAATGCCCGATCGCCAGTTCCTCGGTCATGCCCATCCCGCCGTGCAGCTGTACCGCGTTCTGCCCGACGAAGCGGGCCGCGCGGCCGATCGTCACCTTGGCCGCCGACACTGCCCGCGCCCGCTCAGCGGCGTCGGCGTCCAGATTGAGCACCGCCAGATACACCGCGGCCACCGCCTGCTCCACCTCGAGGCTCATATCCACCATGCGGTGCTGCAGCACCTGCAGGCTGCCGATCGGCTGGCCGAACTGCTGGCGTTGCTTGCAGTAGGCGACGGTGTCCGCCAACACTTTCCGCATACAACCGACCGCTTCGGCGGCGACCGCCGCCGCGCCCTCGTCACGGGCCTGCTCCAACGACGCCCCGGCCTGCCCGGCCTCACCGAGCAGCGCGTCGGCCGGCAACCGCACACCATCGAGCGTCAGGTCCGCGGCACGGCGGTCATCGATGGTCCGATAGCCGTGCAGCGCCAGGCCTTCAACGTCGGTCAGGTCGATGAGGAACAGCGAGACCCCGTCCGAGGTGCGGGCGGTGACCAGCAGATGGGTGGCCAGCGGCGCACCGACCGCGACGATCTTGGTGCCGTTCAGTACCCAGCTGTCGCTGTCGGGCACCGCCGTCGTCGAAATCCGGGTCAGGTCATCGCCGGACTCGGGTTCGGTCGCCCCCAACGCCACGACCGCGTCACCGGCGGCGATCGCCTCCAGCACCGCGCCGGCGCGATGACCGCCCGCGCGCCGCAGGAGACCACCGGCTACCACCACGGTGTCCACATACGGCTCGATCACCAACGCGTGACCCAATTCCTCGGCGATCACCATCGATTCGACTGGGCCGCCGCCCATCCCGCCGACCTCTTCGGGCAGGGTGGCGCCCAGGATGCCCAGCTCCTCGGCGAATCCCCGCCACACGTCCGGCTGCCAGCCGGCGCCGGTCTTGGCAGCGGCGCGGCTGGTGTGCAGGTCGTAGCGAGTGGCCAGGAACTTGGCCAGCCCGTCGCGCAGCAGCTGCTGTTCTTTGGTCAGGGTGAAGTCCATCAGAGTCCCAACGCCGCTTTGGCCAGAATGTTGCGCTGAATTTCGTTGCTGCCGGCGTAGATCGAGCCGGCACGATCGTTGAAGTACCGCAGCGGCGCCACCGCCTGCCACGGCTCGCCGCTGACGTATCCGTCTGGCGGCGGCTCGAATTCGGTGACCGGTCCGCCGGGACGGGTGGCATGCGGCTGATACACCCGACCGCGCGGTCCCGCCGCCACCAGGGCGAGCTCTGTCAGCGTTTGGCTCAGCTCGGTGCCGAGGATTTTGAGCATCGACGATGCCGGACCGGGATTGCCGCCCCCGGCCACCACCGACAGCGTGCGGTACTCCAGGATTTCCATCACCTCGGTGCGGATCCGGGCGTCGGCAAGCCGGGCCGCAAATGCCGGGTCATCCAGCAGCGAACCGCCCGCCGGCCCGGGCTGGGTGGCGGCCGCCTCGGCGACCTCAGCGGCCATCACCTGCAACGCGGGCGCCACCGCCCCGCCGCCGCGTTCGAACTCCAGCAGGTACTTGGCGACCGTCCAGCCGTCGTCGATCTGGCCGATCACGTTCTCCTTGGGGATTCGGACAGCGTCGAAGAACACCTGGTTCTGGACCTCTTCACCCGAGGTCATCACCAGCGGCCGGATCTCGATGCCCGGCGAGGCCATGTCCAGAAGCACAAAGGTGATGCCCTGCTGTTTCTTGGCCAACCGCGAGGTGCGCACCAACGCGAACATCCAATTCGCTTCCCGGGCATGGGTGGTCCAGATCTTGCTGCCGGTGCAGAGAAGGTAGGCGCCGTCGGCCGGGTCTTCAGCGGCCGCCATCGACAGCGCCGCCAGGTCGGAACCCGCCTCCGGCTCGGAGTAGCCCTGGCAGAAGAACACCTCGCCGGTCAGGATGCGCGGCAGGAAGAACTCCTTTTGCGTGGGCGTCCCAAATGCGACGATGGCGTGCGCGACCATCCTGATCCCCATCGGTGACAACGACGGGGCGCCGGCCAGGATCGATTCCCGCTGGAAGATGTAGTGCTGGGTCAAGGACCAATCACAGCCGCCATGCTCGACCGGCCACGCCGGCGCCGCCCAACCGCGCTCGTGCAGGATCGCCTGCCAGGCCATGCTGGCGTCGTGGTCGGCGTAGACGCTGGTCATCAGGCGCCCGGCCTGCCGCAGCTCTGCGGTCAGTTTCGCGTCCAGGAAGTCGCGGACCTCGTCGCGGAATGCCGAGTCGGCCGCTGACCACTGCAAGTCCATCCGTCTCTCCTAACCGGTTGGTTGGTCCACCTAGACGGTAGACGGTGTCAGCAACAGCGCGCACCCGGGTCGGTTTGATAGCGCCGGCGCCAGTAGTCCCGTTCTGACAACACCGGCTCGCCCGGGTGCGCGCGGCGCCGGTAGTCCAGGTAGCGCCGGTAGTGCGAGTCGCCCATCAAGGCGCCCCAGTACCAGCCGATCCCACGAGCTATTCGGCCAATGCGTCCCATTGGGCCTGCACCTCCCGTTCGGTGACGGTGGCGATGAGCCCGGACGGAGCGAACCGTCGCGACAACACCGGCTCCTCCTCGGTCAGCTGGCGTCCGGTGCCACGAATCGCACCCAATGCCACGACGATTCCCGCCGCGACCACCACCACGACGACCGCGGCGAACACCACCGAAAGGCTGCCCTGGATGAACGTATTCCGGATGACCGCGGCGAGCTGATCGGGGTTGTGCGCCGAACCGAACTCAGTCTTGCCGGCCAGCTGCGCCGACCGGTACTGCAGATGCTGTGCCCAGTAACTCAACTGGGGGTTGCTGGAGAAGATCTTCTGCCAGGAGGCGGTCAGCGTCACCACCAGATCGCCCAGCAGCGGGATCCCCGGAATCCACGCCCAGGCCAGCAACCCCTTCTTGATCACGACCACCGTCACCACCGTCAGCGCGATCGCCGCCAACAGCTGATTGGCGATGCCGAACAGCGGAAACAAAGTGTTGATCCCGCCCAACGGGTCACTCACGCCCATCAGCAGGATGGAGCCCCAGCCGGCGACCACGGCCAGGCTGCACGCCCAGGCGCCGACCCGCCAGCTCGGATTGGACAGCTTGCGCAGCGGCCCGCCCAGATTGCCCAACGCATCGGACAGGATGAACCGGGACACCCGGGTGCCGGCGTCGACGGTGGTCAGGATGAACAGTGCCTCGAACATGATCGCGAAGTGATACCAGAACGCCTGCAGCCCCGTACCGCCGAACATCCGCTGCAGCACTTCGGACATCCCGAACGCCAGCGTGGGCGCCCCGCCGGTGCGCGACACGATCGACGTTTCCCCGACATCGGCGGCGGCTTGGGTGATCTGTTCGGCGGTAGCCGGCGCCCCAGTCAGCTGCAGGCCGTTGACGTAGGCCGCGGCGCCGGTCGCGGTTCCGCCGGTCTGGGCCGCGGACGCGTTGAGCGTGAAGTACAGGTGCTGGTTGAGGATCGAGGCGGTGATCAGCGCCATCACCGCGACGAACGATTCGGTCAGCATGCCGCCGTAGCCGATCAGCCGCATCTGGCTTTCCTTCTCCAGCAGCTTTGGGGTGGTGCCCGAGGACACCAGCGCGTGGAATCCGGAGAGCGCACCGCAGGCGATCGTGATGAACAAGAACGGGAACAGCGAACCGGCGAACACCGGGCCGTCGCCGCGGTCGGCGAACGGTGAGACAGCGGGCGCCGCCATCACCGGGCGAACGATCAGGATGCCCACGGCGAGCAGCGCGATGGTGCCCACCTTCATGAACGTCGACAGGTAGTCGCGCGGTGCCAGCAGCAGCCACACCGGCAGCACGGATGCGGCGAAGCCGTAACCGATCACACACCACGACAGCGTGACCGGCGACAGGCTGAACCACGAGGCGCCCCAGGCGGTGTCGGCGACCCAACGCCCGGAGATGATGGCCAGCAGCAGCAGTGTGACGCCGATCAGCGACACCTCCGAAACCCGGCCGGGCCGCAGGAACCGCAGATAGACGCCCATGAACACCGCGATCGGGATCGTCATGGCGATCGAGAACACGCCCCATGGACTGACCGCCAGCGCCCGCACCACCACCAGGGCCAGCACCGCGATCAGCATGACGACGATGAACAGAATGCCGACGATGGCCGCGGTGCCCCCGACAGGGCCGAGCTCGTCGCGGGCCATCTGGCCCAGCGAGCGGCCGCGGCGACGCGTGGAGATCCACAGCACCAGGTAGTCCTGCACGCAGCCGCCGAGCACCGCGCCGAACACGATCCAGATGGCGCCGGGAAGGTAGCCCATCTGGGTGGCGAGCACCGGTCCGACCAGCGGACCGGCCCCGGCGATCGCGGCGAAATGGTGTCCGAACAGCACCCGCCGGTCGGTGGGCATGTAGTCGGCGCCGTTCTCGAGAACTTCGGCGGGGGTGGCGTGGTCGTCGCGCGGACGCACGATCTTGTACTCGATCAGCCGTGCGTAGAACCGGAATCCGATGACGTAGGTGCAGATGGCGGCGATCACGAACCACACCGCGTTGACCGTCTCGCCGCGGGTGAATGCGATGACCGCCCAGGCCAGCGCGCCCAGCACGGCGACGAGGCCGAAAATCAGCCGATGCCGGGCGGTGATCGGGGAGCGGTCGATGATCGCGACCGGCGGCAGTTCGGCATCGGTGCGAATGAGGCGGACCGGTCCGTCGTGCTGGGCTGTCGGTACCGCCACTGGGCCTCCCTGGATGACGGTCGAGTTCTGCTTGCGCGTGATCCTCGCACGACCCGGACAGCCGTGCCGGGTACTGGCCCGGTGGGGGCATCCCGTTCCTGATACTGTATGGATTTCAGTGGGGGCGGAGCGGTGGACCCCGGGCGTGACCGTCGTCCACGGCGCGCTAACTTGCATTAATAGCAAAAACAGACAAGGAGATCGGCATGGAGATCAGCGGCAAGAAGGTGGTCGTCATCGGTGGCGCCTCGGGTATGGGGCGCGCCAGTGCCGAACTGCTGGCCGCTCGCGGCGCCAATGTCGCGGTGCTCGACCGGGAGGGGTCGGACGGCAAAGAGGTCGCGGCCGGGATCGGCGGCAACTTCTACCCGGTCGATGTCACCGACTTCGACGGCACCGAAACCGTGCTGGCCGAGGCCGTCGACGCACTGGGCGGCCTGCACGTCATCGTGACCACCGCCGGTGGCGGCATCGCCCAGCGGACACTGTCCAAGTCCGGCCCGCATGATCTCGACGCCTTCCGCAAGGTCATCGACCTCAACCTGATCGCCACCTTCAACATCACCCGGCTGGCGGCGGCACACATGAGCCGCAACGAGCCCGAGGACGACGAGCGCGGCGTCATCATCAACACCGCTTCGATCGCCGCTTTCGAGGGCCAGATCGGTCAGGTCGCCTACACCGCGGCCAAGGCCGGGATCGCCGGCATGTGCCTGACCGCCGCGCGCGACCTCGGCTCGCAGGGCATCCGGGTGCTCGCGATCGCGCCGAGCCTGTTCGCCACCGGGCTGACCAAGGGCATCCCGGACGAGTACGCGACGGCCCTGACCAAGGACGCGGCATTTCCCAAGCGGCTGGGCCGGCCCGAGGAGTACGCCAAGCTGGTGGCGGCCATCGTGGACAACCCGATGCTCAACGGTCAGTGCTTGCGGCTCGACGCGGGGCAGCGCTTCGCGCCCAAGTGATTCGCGGGCTGTGCCTGTGCGTACGCTCGGTCCACTGGCTCGGCTGATGAGGAGGCCCTGATGGGAATCGCAGTTACCGACGACCACCGCGAGCTCGCTGAAGTCGCCCGGGGGTTCCTGACCGCGCAGAAGGCCCGCGCGGCGGCGCGGGACCTGCTCGACGCCGCCGAGGAGACCCGTCCACCGTTCTGGGCGGACCTCGTCGAGCTGGGCTGGCTGGGTCTGCACATCGACGAGCAGTACGGCGGTTCCGGGTTCGGGCTGCCCGAACTGGTCGTGGTGATCGAGGAACTGGGCCGTGCGGTCGCACCCGGACCGTTCGTTCCCACCGTGATCGCCTCGGCGGCGATCGCCGCCGACGGCAACTCCGATCAGAAGTCCCGGCTCCTGCCCGGACTGATCGATGGAACGGTCACCGCCGCAGTGGGTTTGGGCGGTTCTGTTCGCATCGAGCGCGGGGTGGCCAGCGGTGACGCCGGCATCGTGCTGGGCGCGGGGTTGGCCGACGTGCTGATGATCGCCGCCGGTGAGGACGTGCTGGTGCTGGACCGGGAGCGGGCGGGGCTATCGGTGCAGGTGCCCGAGAACCTGGATCCGGGCCGACGCTCGGGGCGGGTCAGTCTGAGCGACGTCGCCGTCACCGACGACGATGTGCTGCCCGGCGCCCTCGCCTCGGCGCGGGCGCGGGCCCGGACACTGCTGGCGGCCGAGGCGGTCGGCGGGGCCGCCGACTGCGTGGACGCCGCGGTCGAATATGCCCAGGTACGCCAGCAGTTCGGGCGCACCATCGCCACTTTCCAGGCCGTCAAGCACCACTGCGCGAACATGCTGGTGGCTGCCGAGTCGGCGACTGCGGCGGTATGGGACGCCGCCCGCGCGGCCGACGAAGACGAAGCCCAGTTCCGGTTGATCGCGGCGGTGGCCGCGGCGCTCGCGTTCCCGGCCTACGCGCGCAACGCCGAGCTGAATATTCAGGTGCACGGCGGCATCGGCTTCACCTGGGAACACGACGCGCATCTGCATCTGCGCCGCGCGCTGGCGGTGCGGGCGATCTTCGGCGGAGACGGACCCGCCCGCGATGTGTTCGAGGACACCGCGGCCGGCGTCACCCGGGCCAACAGCCTGGACCTGCCGCCCGAGGCAGAGGAGTTGCGTGTCCAGATTCGCGCCGACATCGCCGAGATCGCCGCGTTGGAGGGTGACGCGCAGCGGGACAAGCTGATCGAGACCGGCTACATCATGCCGCACTGGCCCAAGCCGTGGGGCCGGGCCGCCAATGCGGTGGAGCAGCTGGTGACAGAGGAGGAGTTCGCGGCCGCCGGTGTCAAGCGGCCCGACTACTCGATCACCGGCTGGGTCATTTTGACGTTGATCCAACATGGGACCGACTGGCAGATCGAACGATTCGTGGAGAAGGCACTGCGCCAGGACGAAGTGTGGTGTCAGCTGTTCTCCGAGCCCGACGCCGGATCCGACGCCGCGGCGGTCAAAACCCGCGCGGTCCGCGTCGACGGCGGCTGGAAGATCAACGGGCAGAAGGTGTGGACGTCGGGGGCGCACTACTGCAGCCGCGGCCTTGCCACCGTGCGCACCGACCCCGATGCCGCCAAGCACGCCGGCATCACCACGGTGATCATCGACATGAAGGGCCCCGGCGTCGAGGTGCGTCCGCTGCGGCAGATCACCGGCGGCTCGGACTTCAACGAGGTGTTCTTCAATGATGTGTTCGTTCCCGACGAAGACGTGGTCGGCGAACCCAACACCGGGTGGACGGTGGCCCGGGCGACGCTAGGCAATGAGCGGGTCAGCATCGGCGGCGGCACAACGTATTACGACGGGGTGGCCGATCTGCTGGTAGGACTGGTCCAGAAGCACGAAGACCAGGTGGCGGGCGCCCGGATCCGGATGGGCAACTATCTGGCCGAGGACCACGCGCTGCGACTGCTCAACCTGCGCCGCGCCGCCCGCAGCATCGCCGGTGCCGGCCCGGGCCCGGAGGGCAACGTCACCAAGCTGACCCTCGCCGAGCACATGGGCGAGGCGGCGGCGATCTGGTCGGCGCTGCTGGGCCCGGAAGTCGCGCTGACCGACGGGCCGGCGGCGCTGGCCGGCCGGATGGTGATGGGTGCGCGTGGAATGGCCATCGCGGGAGGCACTTCCGAGGTGACCCGTAACCAGATCGCCGAGCGGATCCTGGGCATGCCGCGCGACCCGCTGATCAAGTAACCCGGCGAGCAACCCCGCGACC
>NZ_JCALCW010000003.1:0-205437 GCF_059812545.1 Mycobacterium sp. NGS50 | reverse complement strand
AGCCACCGATCCGGGACAATCCCTCGGCGATGTCCGAGGTCGGCCCGGCGAAGGAAAGCCGCACGAACTCGCCGCCGCGTGCGGGATCGAAGTCGATGCCGGGTGCGATCGCGACACCGGTGTCGTTCAACAGCTGTGCGCAGAACGACAACGAAGCCGAGGTGAAATCCGAGACGTCGGCGTAGACGTAGAACGCCCCATCGGTGGGAGCCAGGCGCCCGATCCCGATGTCGCGCAGACCATTCAGCAGCAGCGAGCGGTTCGCGCCGTAGTGTCGCAGGTTGCCGTCGGCTTCGGCGATCGACTCTGCGGTGAAAGCCGCCACCGCCGCGTACTGGGACAGCACCGGGGGGCAGATGGAGAAATTGCCGGTCAGACAGTCCACCGCCCGACGCAGCGCGGGCGGCACCAGCAGCCAACCCAGCCGCCAGCCGGTCATCGCGAAGTACTTCGAGAAGCTGTTGGCCACCACCGCGTTTCGTGATGTCTGCCAAGCGCAGCTGGTCTGCGGAGCGCCGTCGTAGACCAGCCCGTGGTACACCTCGTCGCTGATCAATCGGACCCCGCCGGCATCGCACCAGGTGGCGATCGCTGCCAGTTCCCCGGGGTCGATTACCGTTCCGGTCGGGTTCGCCGGGCTGGCCACGATCACGCCCGCCAGCGGCGGGCCCGATTCGGCCAACGCAGACAGCATCGCCGCCGTCGGCTGGAACCGCGTATCCGGGCCGCAGGGGAGTTCGACGACCTCGCAGCCCAGCGCCGACAGGATATTGCGGTAGCACGGGTAGCCGGGGCTGGCGATCGCCACCCGGTCGCCGACGTCGAAGCAGGCCAGGAACGCGAGCAGGAATCCGCCGGAGGAACCGGTGGTCACCACCACGTCATCGGCGCCGACATCCAGGTCGTAGCGAACCTGATACGACGCCGCGATGACTTCCCGGAGTTCCGGGATTCCCAGTGCCACCGTGTAACCCAGCTGATTGCGTTGCAGTGCCGCGGCGCCCGCGGCACGAACCGGTTCGGGAGCCCCGACACTGGGCTGTCCCGCCGACAGGTTCACCAGGTCGCCATGGCTGCGCTGCCGTTCGTCGGCCGCCAGCCACACGTCCATCACATGAAACGGCGGGATACCGGCGCGCAGCGCCACTGATTCGTTCATCCGGCGATCCCGAGGAACCCGAAGGGCTCGGCGGCGACGAACTCCGCGGACGTCTCGCCGGCGAACGTATGCGATTCGCCGGGGCCCAGATCCAGCTTGCGCACCGGCGCGGCTTTACCGAAGTCGAGGTTGTTCAGATCGACCCAGAACACGTTGGGGGTCAACGCGGATTCGAAGAAATAGAGCTTGCGGCCGTGGTGGGCCACGGTGCGCCACCGCGTCGAGGAGATGTTCGGTTCGTCGGGGGTGGAGATGCCGAACGGGACCGAGACGTTGCGCACCACGCTCAGCACCGAAGCGAGCGCCACCTTCGGATCCTCGGATTTCGGTATCGCGTTGACGTAGAAGGAGGCACGGGCGAACCGGTCGGCGGCGCGGTTGGTACCGGGCAGCATCACCGTGCCGCCGAGTTGGGCCCAATAGGCGTTGATGGCCAACTGAGAAGCGAAGATCGGCGAATTGGTCATCACCTGGTAGTCGCCGCTGTGGTGAATGGTTTGCCGGCCGTCGATGTATTCCACAATGGCACTGTCGCCGGTCGCGTCCGACAACGACAGATGAAGGGTGGCCAGCCGATCCTCACCGGGGACCCCGTCGGTCACCACATCGAACGGCTCGGTCCGCAGCTGTTCGACCGCGTCGGCAACGGTGGCGAAGTTGTCCAGCACATACTGTGCCCACGCCGAGATGGCCAGGCCGGGACGGGCACCGTCATATTTGGGGTATTCGGATTCGGCCAGCCACAGCAGGTTGGCCGACAACCCGGCCTCGTTCAAGCCGTCGGTGGTGCACACGTCGTAGGCGGTAGCCACCAGGCTGCCGTACTTCGCGGTCCATGCAACGGAGTTGGCCCCCGCCTGCCCGGTGCGCCGCATCCCGCGGGGCAGCACCCACAGATTGGTGGCCAGGTCCAGCTTCCAGTCCATCGACCGCCCGGTGATGATGTTCCCGTTCGGGCCGAGGTAGACCAGTCGTGTGCACATAACCCGGATTGTATCGGGGTGCTGGGGCTCAAAGGCGCTAGAGGACCTGGGCCTCCAATCGGCGCAGGTGCTCCCGTACCGGGCCCAGTAGCTGCGAACTACCGTGTGCGCGTTTGAAATACAGCTGAATGTCGCTTTCCCAGGTGATGGCGATCCCGCCGTGCAGTTGAACGGCTTCACCGGCCACGGTGGACAGCGCCTCGCTGGCGGTGATACGCGCCAGCGCCGCCGACGTCGGGGACGGGTCGGCCACCGCGTCGTCGACGACGGCGCGGGCCGATGCCACCGCGACGAACATGTCGGCCATCCGGTGCTTGAGTGCCTGGAAGCTGCCGATCGGGCGTCCGAACTGCACTCGGCTCTTGGTGTACTCGACCGTCAGATCCAGGCAACGCGCGGCCGCCCCGATCTGCTCGGCGGCCAACAGAATCGCGGCATAGTCGGCCAGGCCGGGGTCGGCCGCCAGGGGGGCGGTCTCGCCCGCGGTGACGCGTCCGAGCCGGCGGGTCGGATCCATGGTGGGCACCGGCTCAGCGGTGAACGTCGCCCACCGGGTGAGCCGGCTGCCGTCGGCGCCGATCACGATGTCGGCGATGTCGCCGTTGACCACATAGCCGGGGTCGAAGACGACCGCCCCGATCGCGGCACCTTCGGCCAACTGCTCCAGGGCCTCGGCGTCCGGTTCGTCCGCGGCCAGCAGCGCCAGCTCGGCCAGCGTCGTGCCCAGCAACGGGGTCGGTACCAGTGCCTTGCCGAGCTCTTCGAGAACCACTGCCGCGTCGGCGAGTTGACCGTCGGCCCCGCCGAACTGCTCGGGCACCACCAAGGCGGCCGCACCGACCTGTTCGCACAGCAGCCGCCACAGCGATTCGTCGAAGCCCCGATCGGAATCCATCGCCGCGCGCACCGCTTCCGGCGTCGCATGCTTTTCGACCAGCGCGGCGACGGTCTGGCGCAACAGGTCGCGTTCGTCGTTCTGGCTGGCCATTAGATCGCCTCCAACAATCGCCGGCGGTGTGTGGTCGGGTCGCCCCAGGCCGGCCGCAGCGCCTGTACCCGCAGCAGCCACAGCGACAGATCGTGCTCGGCGGTGAAGCCGATGGCACCGTGGGTTTGCAGGGCCGAATGCGCGGCCAGCAGCGCTGCGTCGGAGGCGGCCACCTTGGCGGCGCTGACATCGCGGGCAGTGTCGGCCGAATTGTCTGCCAGGGACAGCGCCGCTCCGTAGACCAGCGGGCGCGCCAACTCCAGCGCGATGTGCACGTCGGCCAGCTTGTGCTTGATCGCCTGATAGGAGCCGATCACCCGGCCGAACTGGGCGCGCTGCTTGGCGTAGTCGACCGCGATGTCCAGCATCGCCTGCCCGGCGCCGATCAATTGTGCGGCGGTGGCCAGCGAACCGAACTCAGCGGCGCGGGCGACATCCGCCGACCATCCGGTGCCGGAGGACGTGACATCGAACAGGCGGCGGGCGGGGTCGACGGACCGGTGGGCGTCGCCGCGGATGGCCTCGCTGACCTGGCCGTCGGCGGCGAGCAGCACCAGGCCGGCGGTGTCCGCGTCGACCGCGCGCGGAGCCTGCGGCGGCATCGCGACCGTTGCGATCAGCTCACCCGAGGCGAGCGCACCGGCACGTTCGTCGGCGGCCAGCAGAACCGGAGCCACCGCAATGGATTCCACCACCGGGCCCGGCACACACCAGCGGCCCAGCGATTCGATGGCCACCATCAGGTCGACCGGATGGGCGCCGATGCCGTCGTGCTCCTCGGGGACCGCCAGTGCGGTCACCCCGAGCTCGGTCAGCTGGGTCCACACCCGCAGGCCCGGCTCGGTGTCACCGGTGGCCCAGGCGCGCACCGCACCGGGCACGTCGGCGGCCGTCAGGGCCGCGTCGATGCTGGCCGCGAAGTCGCGCTGTTCTTGGTCTAGATCGAATTTCACTTCTTCTCCCGGGGCAGGCCCAGCAGCCGTTCGGCGATGATGTTGCGCTGGATTTCGTTGGTGCCGGCGTAGATCGGGCCGCCGAGTGCGAACAGGTAGCCGTCGGTCCAGGAATCGGCCAGTTCGCCGTCGGCGCCGCGCAAATCGAGCGCGGTCTGGTGCAGGGCGACGTCGAGGTCGGACCAGAACACCTTGGTGACCGAGGACTCGGCTCCCAGCTCACCGCCGGCGGCCAATCGGGTCACGGTGCCGAACGTGTGCAGCCGGTAGGCCTGGGCTTTGATCCACGCGTCGGCCACCCGATCGGTGAAGGCCGCCGCGGACTGGTGTTCGCGCCACAACGCGGCCAGCCGTTCGGCCCCCACCAGGAATCGGGCGGGACTGCGCAGCGACATGCCCCGCTCGTTGCTGGACGTGCTCATCGCCGCCCGCCAGCCCTCATTGGGGACGCCGATCACGTCTTCGTCGGGGACGAAAACGTCGTCGAGGAAGATCTCACCGAATCCGGTTTCCCCGCCGAGCTGCTCGATCGGGCGCACCGTGATGCCGTCGGCCTTGAGGTCGAACATGAAATAGGTCAGCCCGTGGTGGCGCTGCGCGGCCGGGTCCGAGCGGAACAACCCGAAGCCGCGTTCGCCGAACGGCGCGCGTGAGCTCCAGATCTTCTGGCCGTTGAGCTTCCAGCCGCCGTCGACCTTGGTTGCCGTGGACCGCAGCGACGCCAGATCGCTGCCGGACTCCGGCTCCGACCAGGCCTGCGCCCAGATCTCTTCGCCGCTGGCCATCTTCGGCAGCACCCGGTCCAGCTGCTCCTCGGTGCCGTGCGCGAACAGCGTCGGCGCCAGCATCGAGGTGCCGTTGGCGCTGGCCCGCCCGGGGGCACCGGAGCGGAAGTACTCCTCCTCGTACACCACCCACTGCAACAGGGTGGCGTCACGCCCGCCGTATTTTTTGGGCCAGGCGATCACCGACAGCCCGGCGTCGAAAAGCACCTTGTCCCAGCGCCGGTGCTGCTCGAAGCCCTCGGCGGTGTCATAGGACTTCGTCGGGAACGAGGATCTGTTCGCCGCCAGGAACTCCCGTACTTCGGCACGGAACGCCTCGGTCTCCTCGTCAAATGCCAGGTCCATCTAGGCCCACTCTCTCAACAGTGGTTTTACCACTTTGCCGCCGGGATTGCGTGGCAGCGTTTCCACAAAGGCCACCGATCGCGGTGCCTTGAAGTTCGCCAAATGCTCTCGGGTGTAGGCGATGACGCCGGCCTCGTCGAGCTGGGCGCCCGGGCGGGCGACGATGAACGCCTTGCCCACCTCGCCGAGCCGGTCATCGGGCACGCCGATCACCGCCGCGTCGGCCACGCCCTCGAGGCGCGCCAGCACCTGCTCGATCTCGGCCGGGTAGACGTTGAACCCGCCGCAGATGTACATGTCCTTGAGCCGGTCGGTGATCCGCAGGTTTCCGGCGTCGTCGAGCTGTCCCACGTCGCCGGTGTGCAGCCAGCCGTCGGCGTCGATCGCCTCGGCGGTGGCGGCGGGATCGTCGAGGTAGCCGAGCATGATGTTGGCGCTGCGCAGCAGGACCTCACCGTGGTCCCCGATACGCAGCTCGAAGTCGGCGATCGGGCGTCCGCAGGTGGTGGCGACGGTGACGGCGTCGTCGTCGGAGCGGCACATGGTGGCGAACCCGCCGGACTCGGTGAGTCCGTAGGCGGTCAGCACGATGTCGATGTCCAGTTCGGACTGCATCCGCTCGATCAGCACCACCGGCACGGTGGCCGCACCGGTGACCGCGAACCGCAACGAGCTCAGGTCGAAGCGGCCGCGGTCGGGATGATCCAGCAACGTCTGATAGATGGTGGGCGGTCCGGGCAGCACGGTGATCCGATGGGCCTCGATGGCCGCCAGCGCTCGCGGCGGATCGAAGGTCAGCTGCGGGATCATCGCGGCGCCGGTCTGCAGGCAGGCCAGGATGCCGGCTTTGTAGCCGAAGTTGTGGAAGAACGGGTTGATGCCCAGGTAACGATCCTGTGCGGTCATCTCGCCGCACGCCGCCCACGCCGCCGCCCCGGACAGCGACTGGCGATGCGCGCACAGCACACCTTTGCTGCGCCCGGTGGTGCCGGAGGTGAACAGGATGTCCGAGAGGTCGTCGGGGCGCACGGCCGCCGCGCGGGCGTCGATGTCGGCATCGGGCACCTGGGCGCCGCCGGCGATGAACTCATCCCACGTGCCGTCGTCGCTTTCGACGGGTATCCGCACCATGTGCTCAAGCGCCGGGAGCGCTTCACGGTCCAGTTCGGCGGCCCGGTCGGTGCCCAAGAACTTGCCGGAGGTGATCAGCGCGACGGTGGCGCTGCGGGCCAGGATGTCGCTGGCCTCATCGGTGGTGTAGCGGGTGTTCAACGGCACCATCACCGCGCCGGCGTATTGAATACCCAGGCAAGCGACCATCCAGTGCCAGGTGTTCGGCGACCAGAGCGCCACCCGGTCGCCGGGTGCGACACCGAGCGCGATCAGGGCAGCTGCCGCGCGGCGCACCTCCTCACGCAGGGTCGCATAGGTCAGCCGCCGATCTTCGCTGATCAGGGCATCGTGGTCGGGGAGATCGCGGGCAACCCGGTCCAGCACCGCAGGCGTAGTCTGCGGAACGGTGCGGGCCATCGACGCTCCTCTAACGGGCCCCGCGCGCCACGCGCAGCAGCGCTTGGTGACGCACATCGGCGCCGGGGCTAACAAAGCAAGTGCTTGGTAGGTTAGCCTACAAGGGTGCAAGAGGTCGAGGAGTTCCGGGCCGAGGTCCGCGCATGGCTGGCCGACAACCTGGTCGGAGAGTTCGCCAAGCTCAAGGGGCTCGGTGGGCCCGGTCGGGAGCATGAGGCATTCGATGAGCGGATGGCGTGGAACCGTCATCTCGCCGCGGCGGGCCTGACCTGCCTGGGCTGGCCCGAGGAGCACGGCGGTCGGGGCCTGTCGGTAGCCCACCGGGTGGCCTTCTACGAGGAGTACGCCCGCGCCGACGCGCCGGACAAGGTCAACCACCTGGGCGAAGAGCTGCTCGGGCCGACGCTGATCGCGTTCGGCACAGCCGAGCAGAAGCAGCGTTTCCTGCCCGGGATCCGCAATGTCACCGAGCTGTGGTGCCAGGGCTACTCCGAGCCCGGCGCCGGCAGCGACCTGGCCAACGTGGCGACCACCGCGGTGCTCGACGGCGACCAGTGGGTGATCAACGGACAGAAGGTGTGGACCTCGCTGGCGCACCTGTCGCAGTGGTGCTTCGTCGTCGCCCGCACCGAGAAGGGCTCCAAACGGCACGCCGGACTGTCGTATCTGCTGGTGCCGCTGGATCAGCCGGGGGTCCAGGTTCGCCCCATCGTGCAGCTGACCGGGACCTCGGAGTTCAACGAGGTGTTCTTCGACGATGCCCGCACCGACGCCGACCTGGTGGTCGGGGAGCCGGGTGATGGTTGGCGGGTCGCGATGGGCACGCTCACCTTCGAGCGCGGTGTGTCCACTCTGGGGCAGCAGATCCGGTACGCGCGCGAGCTTTCCGCGCTCGCGGAACTCGCCGAGCGCACCGGTGCCGCCGAAGACCCGTTGATCCGCGAGCGGCTGACCCGGGCCTGGGTGGGCCTGCGCGCAATGCGGTCATACGCGCTGGCCACCATGGACGTCGAGCAGCCCGGGCAAGACAACGTGTCAAAGCTGTTGTGGGCCAACTGGCACCGTGATCTGGGAGAGCTGGCCATGGATGTGGTCGGCAAGGCCGGTCTGGAGCTTCCCGACGGCGAGTTCGACGAGTGGCAGCGGCTGTACCTGTTCACCCGCTCGGACACCATCTACGGCGGGTCCAACGAGATCCAGCGCAATATCATCGCCGAGCGGGTGCTCGGCCTACCCCGAGAGGCGAAGGGATGAGCCTGGCACAGGCGCCGGAAGAGATTGCCGGACACGGACTTCTGAAAGGCAAAGTGGTGGTCGTGACGGCCGCCGCGGGCACCGGCATCGGGTCGACCACGGCACGGCGCGCCCTGCTCGAGGGCGCCGACGTCCTCGTCTCCGACTACCACGAGCGTCGGCTGGGGGAAACCCGTGACGAACTGGCCGCGCTGGGACTGGGCCGCGTCGAGGGTGTGGTGTGTGACGTGACCGCGACCGCCGCGGTGGACGCGCTGTTCGACGAGGCCGTGGCGAAGATGGGCCGGATCGACGTGCTGGTCAACAACGCCGGGCTGGGCGGGCAGACCCCGGTCATCGACATGACCGACGAGGAATGGGACCGGGTGCTCAACGTGACGTTGACCTCGGTGATGCGGGCGACCCGCGCGGCGCTGCGCTATTTCCGCGGTGTCGAGCACGGTGGCGTGATCGTCAACAACGCCAGCGTGTTGGGCTGGCGGGCGCAGCACTCGCAGTCGCACTATGCCGCGGCCAAGGCCGGCGTGATGGCCCTGACCCGCTGCAGCGCCATCGAGGCCGTCGAGTACGGGGTGCGGATCAACGCCGTGTCGCCCAGCATCGCCCGGCACAAGTTCTTGGAGAAGACCAGCTCGTCAGAGCTGCTGGACCGTCTTGCCGAGGGCGAGGCGTTCGGCCGGGCCGCCGAGCCGTGGGAGATCGCCTCCACGATCGCGTTCCTGGCCAGCGACTACTCCAGCTACCTGACCGGTGAAGTGATCTCGGTTTCCAGCCAGCACCCCTGATCCGCTTCGGGCGATGACTATTCCGATTGGCGCTGCCCAGCGCTGACCGGCACCCTTATGCTGAATCCACGCTGTTTGCGCTGACGTCGTCCGGACCTCCGGGCTACCGGATCAGGAGGTGCTCGGTGAGCTACGGCGGCTACGGCCCGGGCGGCCCGTACAACAATCCCTACGGCCAGCGTCCGCCGTCCTATCCACCGCAGGGGTACCCTCAGCCACCCGGCGGCTACGGGCAGCCACCGCGCGGGTACGGCCCACCGCCGGGCTACGGCCCACCGCCGCAGCACCCATACCCGTCGGCACCGCCCCCGCAAAAGCCCGGGCGCGGCCGCGGCGCCTTGGTGGCGATGCTGATTGTCGGGCTGGTTCTGTTGGTCGCGGTGATCGGCATCGCCTGGAAGGTGGCCGGCAACGGCAAAGACGGTGACACAACCGCCGTGTCGAGCACCCCGACGTCCCGGGCCGGAGCGCACACGCACACCGTCAGCCCCGAGCCCAGCCGTCCCCGCAGCAAAACCACCGCCCCGACCACCCCCTCCAGCGAGCCCTCCGGGTCGCCGCAGCCCCGTACCACCACCACCGTTGACGCGCTGAAAACCGGTGACTGCGTTGAGATTAAAGAAGAATCACCCGACCCGAACAACCCCGATACCACCAACGTCACGATCTACAAGGTCGGCTGCGAAAGCCGCGACGGAGTGTATGAAGTGCTGCAGGTTGTGCAGGCCGAGAATGACTGCCCGGACACCACCGAATCGGTGCTCTACAACGGCCAGGAAACCGTCTTTGCCTGCATGCGCGGCTACTCGTGATTTCTTGACGCCGAGATCGCATTCAGGTACGGCCGTACTCCTGCATTTCGTCCCGCTCAGTTGAACATGAACGGGCTCAGGAACTTCGTCATCCGACGCAGGTAGGCGGGCTGGCTGACATGCAGGATGTGGTTACCGGGGAACCAGTGCAGCGCGCAGTGATCCCAGTGTTCCCAAAGCATCTCGGATTGTTCCGGTGGGGCCAGCCGGTCTCCGAGGCCGGTGATGATCAGCCTTCGGTCCTTGGCCACCAGCGGCGCGTAGTTCAGCGGAGAGTGGTAGAGCGCCGCGGCGGCGAAGTCGTCGCGGTTGATCTTGCCGAGCCGCTGGCCGAGTGCGAACAGTTTGTTCGCGGGAAACCAGTCTTCCATCTCCGCTTCGACCGATACCACCGGCACGTTCGGGATCACCGCTTGTAGCCGGGGCTCCACGGCTGCCAACAACGCAGACGTGTAGCCACCCAACGACATTCCAGTCAGTGCGATCTTCTCGACGCCGGTGTACTCCAGATAGTCGACCACCGAGCGGAAGTCGTGCACCGCCTGCGCCATGGTCTCGGCAAAACCCGACATGCCATGCGAGAAATAACCGTAGCCGCTGAACGGCGAATTCCGCTCAGCCCGCTGACCGTGAAACGGCAACGTGTACAACAACACGTCGTATCCGGAGCGGTAGAACCACGGCAGTGAGAAGAACAAGCCGTTGAACAGATACGGCGAGCCCATGAAGCCGTGAATGACGCACAGCGTCGGGCGGGGCCCGTCGTCGTGGCGCCAATGCTGTGCGCGCACGGTGTTGTTGCGGGACAACCCACTCCACATCTTCCGCATCGCCGGATTGATCGCCTCGAAGCTGCTGGTGAACGAGATGTTGTGCACGTTGCCGCGCGCGATCCACTCCGCAAACGGGTTCGCCAGCCGGGAAGAGACGCGGGGCGGCTCGGTCGGCGCGGGGAACGACACGTTCGGGTCCTGCCGGGATGCCAGTTCCGCGTAGAAGCCGAGGCTGTCGCGCTCGGTGGTGGCGCGCTTGCCGCCCGCCGCGGCGACCAAAACCGGCGGCACCATTGCCACACCGACCAGCGACGCGACCGCGGTGCGCAACCCGATATCGGCGATGGCCGAGGTATCGACGATCAAACGTTGCCGCAGCGACAGGGCCGAACGCGCTGGCAATCCCTCTGAACCGGCATCGGCGCCGGGGACGTCGGGAACGGGGATAGGTGGATCGATCGGGGCGGCGTCTGACGTCATTGTCGGCAGCCTTTCTCTGCAGGGGACCCCCGGATGCTAACCCGCCGGGACCGGCCGCGCGGGCGCTCTGCATTACGCGCATCCGCACTATTGACTATTTACGTTCCACAGCGTAACGATAACGGGCGTGAATCGCAGCGGGTCGGCTGAAGCGGCGGCGGAGCCCGCTCGCGGCCGCCCGCGCGACCCCCGAACCCAACGCGACATCATGGCGGCGACCCGTCGACTGCTGGCCAGCGACGGCTATGACCAGGTCTCGATCGAGGCCATTGCCCGTGAGGCCAATGTCAGCCGCCCCACCGTGTATCGGCGCTGGCCATCGAAGACCCACCTGGTCTTCGATGCGGTCTTCGACTCCGCCGAGGTCGGTGACGTGCTGACCAGCTCGGGCGATTTCGAGGCCGATCTGCACCGTTTCGTCACCGGTGTGTTCGAGTTCTGGCGCGAGCCGGTGGTCGCCGCCGCGACGCTGGGCATCCTGGCTGATCGCCATCGCGACCCCGAACTGGCTATCCGTACCCAGCAGCTGCTCGACGTGAAGACCCGCACCGCGTTCAGCGAGCTGATCCGTGCCGGCATCGACCAAGGCGTGCTGGATGCCGACGTTGACATCGAAATGGCCTACGACGTGCTGGTGGGCACCAGCTTCTACGTCGTCCAAGTCCTGACACCCGACGCCATCGACGGCGTCGTCAATCGGCTCTGCGCCTTGCTGCTGCAGGGGACCCAACGGAAGGAACAGCGATGAGTGACGAACTATCCGCAGCGTTCGGTGACCTGCTGGAGGAGGTCCGTGCCGTCGAGCAACGACTCCTAGGGGCCAACCCGCCGCTGGATGAGGCCGATCTCCTCGACGGATATCGGTGGGCGTTCAGCCTGTTTCGGGTCGCTGTCGACGCCTACGTCTGGGGCGACGCGGACAAGCCGATCCTCGTCGACGTCATCGGCCCCTACATCAAGTGGGGCGGCGACAACTCCGACGCCTTCTATCAGCTGGCGCCGATCGACCCGAGCCGCAGCTACCGTGTCACCGGAAACCGCGGCGACTCCGTCTACCTGTCGATGACCGTCTACGGCGGCCCCGACGACGGCCGGTACAGCGACCGCATCATCGACACGATCAACGATCGCGATCTCAAGTGCGACGCCGACGGGAACTTCGAGTTCGTCATCAGTGCCAAAGAGCAGCAGGGCAACTGGCTCAAGCTGGACTCCGACGCCGTCTTCATCCTGACCCGCGACTACCTCACCGAACCGGGCACGGACCGGCGGGTGCAATGGAAGATCGAAGCGCTCGACGAGACCCCACGCCGCCCCGACAGTCGCGCAGACCTGAGCCGACGGATGCGCGCTGCGCGGACGTGGATTCGCGAGCAGGCCGCCATGGCACCGATCCGGCTGGACCCGCCCAACGATCTCCAGGAGCCCTACCCGGTGCCGAGCCGAACCGTCGGATGGGCCGCCGGCGACGCCGCCTACTCGATGGGTGCCTACCAGCTACAGCCGGGTCAGGCCCTGGTTATCGAGGGCACCTCACCGGAGTGCGTGTTCTGGAATCTGTGCCTGTGGAACCCGTTCCTGCACACCTACGACTACACCCGGGAACGGGTCACCATCAACGGAGCACAGGTCAGCTATGAGCCCGACGGCTCGTGGCGGATCGTGGTCAGCGACACCGACCCCGGACATCCGAACTGGGTGTCGACCGCGGGCCGTTCCAAAGGCCTGATGTGGCTGCGCTGGTTCCTTCCCGAGTCGACCCCCGAGCGTCCCCGCTGCCGCCTCGTGGACATCGCGGAGTTGAACTCGTGAGCGCATCGACCACGCGGCCGGCGCCGATCCGGCTGGACGACCTCGCCGACCCGGTCTATCCCGAGGCCGCCACCCCGATCCGCGAGGGGCTGGCCGGCTACGGCGCCACGCTGCAGCTGACGCCGGACGCGTTGATGCAGACCGCAGTCGAGCGAACCGGCTTGGACAACTGGGGCGACAACGGGTTTCGGGAACGCCTCGAGGTGCTGTGCGCGTCGTTGGGCGCCGACGCCGACCTGTCCGATATCGGCACCGCGATGGCATTCGAGCAACTGGTAGGACATCTGGTCAACCGGCTTCGGCTGGAGGATCTGATCGCCGCGCATCCAGAGATCGAAGACGCGCCGATCGAGCGTCCGATCATCATCTGTGGTCTGCCGCGCACCGGAACCACCCACCTGCACAACCTGATCGCCGCCGACCCGGCCATCCGCTACCTACCGTACTGGGAGAGTCTGGAGCCGGTCGCCACCCCCGGCGAAGCCGATCCGCAGGCCAGGCGTGACCGCTGTGCCACCGGGCTGGACATGATCAACATCTCGATGCCCGAATTCAAGCGCATGCACGACATGACCGTCGACCACGCGCACGAGGAAATCCAGCTGCTGGGCAACGACATCTCCGGGATGCTGTTCGAAAGCACCTACTACCTGCCGACTTTCGCCGCACACTACAAGGCCCATGACCAGTTGCCGTCCTACGCCTACATGAAGCGGACCCTGCAGGCACTGCAATGGCTGCGCCCCGGTGAGTCCGGAACACGCTGGGTGCTCAAATCACCGCAACACCTCGAGCAGTTCCCCGCCTTGTATGCCACCTTCCCCGACGCTACCTTCGTTGTCACCCACCGGGATCCTGTCGAGGTGACGCAGTCGATGGCGACCATGATCAGCTACTCGGCACGGATGGCTTGCGCCCGCCCCGACCCGGTCAAGATCTCGGCGTATTGGTTCGACCGCGCCAACGACCTGCTCGCCGGGTGCATGCGGGACCGCGACGTACTGCCGGCGGCACAGTCCATCGATGTGCGGTTCGAGGACTTCATGGCCGACGAACAAGGCACCGTCGCGCGCATCTACGACCTCGCCGGTCAAACGTACGACGAGCGTGCACAACAGGCGATGGCCCAGTTCTGCACCGACCACCCCCGCGGCCGCTACGGCGCGGTGGATTACCAACCGGCTGACTTGGGACTCAACCCCACCGAGGTCGCCGACCGCCTACGCGACTACCGAAACCGTTTCGTCGCAGACTAATTGGAGGAATCATGAACCAACCAATCACCGCTGACGCGTGGGTTGCCACCGAACTGGGAGACCCGGCCAAGGTGCTGGCTCGCCAGAGTGTGGACGTCCGGGCGCCCGGGCCAGGCGAGATCCGGGTCGCCGTGCGCGCGTTCTGCCTCAACTTCAACGACATCGACATCATCCAGGGCCGCTACACCACCATGCCGTTGCAGCCGCCGTTCGTGCCGGGCATGGAGACGGTCGGGGTGGTGGAGAGTGCCGGACAGGGCGCCGAACACCTCGTGGGCCGGCGCATCGTCGGCATTCCGGTGATGGCGTTCGGCGGGTATGCGTCCTACGCGATCGTGGACGCGGCGACCGCGCTGGATCTGCCGGACTGGGTCAGCGACATCGACGGTGCGGCCCTGCACTACCCGTTCCATCTGGGCTGGTTCGCGCTGCGCGAGCGCGGCCGGCTGCAGCCCGGGGAGACGCTGTTGGTCCACGCCGCCGCCGGTGGCACCGGCTCGGGTGCGTTGGTGCTCGGTAAAGCGCTGGGCGCACGGGTGATCGCCACCGCCGGCAGCGACGAGAAGGTGGAATTCTGCAAGGAACTCGGCGCCGACCACGCGATCAACTACCGCAACGGCGACTGGGTTGAGCAGGTCGTGGAGCTGACCTACGGCCGCGGCGTCGACGTCGCGTTCGACGCGGTCGGCGGCGACGTGGCGGTGCAGACGTTCCGCTGCATGGGCCTGGGCGGCCGGTACCTGATGGCGGGTTTCGCCCAGGACATCGCCTTGGAGGACGGCGACTACCTGTCGCCGCGGCCGATCGCCTACAGCAACTTCGACGTTTGCGGGGTATGCCTGGTCTACGTCAACGACCCGGTCGCCATCCGCCGCACCCTGGGCTTCAACTGGCCGGCCCGCTCCGAGGGACTCGACGCCCACGCGAAGATCCTGGAGATGCTGCGCACCGGGGCGATTCGCACCGTCGTCGGCGCCGAGGTGGGATGGGCGGATCTGCCGCAGGCCCTGGAGCGTATGGCATCTCGGCAGACCACCGGCCGTCTGGTGGTCAGTACCGGGGCGCACTGACCCCCGTCGGCGCATAGCTTCAGTTGTCCACAGCTAGATCTCGCCAGGCTGCGACATTCGAACATTTGTTCTATACTGATGCTATGTTCGAGCGGCTCTGGAAAGCGACTCCGGACACAGCTGCGGCGGTGGACCGGATTTGTGAGGCCGCGCGCGCCGAGAACCAGGCTGCTGGCGCGCGACTGGCCGCGGTCAGCGAGCTCGACGTGTTGCGGATGCGTGAGCACGAACAGATCGCCGAGCGTGAATGGTGGTCGGTGGACACCTATGTGGCGGTCTCGGCGGAGGTAGCTGCGGCTTTGTCGATCAGTGAGGCATTGGCGTCGAGCTACCTGCATTACGCGCGTGCGATGCGGACCCGGCTGCCGAAGGTCGGCGAGCTTTTGTTGGCCGGCGACATCGGCTACCTGGTGTTCCAGTCGATCGTGTATCGCACCGACTTGATCAACGACCCCGACGTCATGTCCGTCGTGGACGCCGAGTTGGCAGCCAAAGTGGCGCGCTGGCCGTCGATGACGCGCAGCCGGCTCAATGGCTGCATCGATCGCATCGTGGCCCGCCGGGACCGTGACGCCGTGCGTCGCCGCCGCGAAACCCAGGCGAATCGAGAGCTGACGATCTGGGATTCGGGTAACGGGCTAGCTGAAGTGTTCGGCCGGCTGGTCACCACCGATGGGCAGGCCCTCGATGCGCGGCTGGAGGCGCTGGCGTCCACGGTGTGCCCCGATGACCCGCGCACCCGCAACGAGCGCCGCGCCGACGCGATGGGCGCACTGGCGGTCGGGGCCGAGCGGCTGTCGTGTCGCTGCGGGCGTTCGGATTGCCCGGCTGGCGCCAAGCCTGCGCCGGGGCCGGTGGTCCTTCACCTGATCGCCGAACAAGCCAGCCTGACCGGTGATTCCACGAACCCGGGGGCGCTGATCGGCTCGGACGCCCTGATACCCGCCGAACTGCTTGCCGAACTGGCCGAGACGGCCAAACTCTGTCCGCTAATAGTGCCCGCCGACGCCGCGCCCGAACCCGGTCGTTTCCCCTCGAAAGCGTTGGCGGATTTCGTACGGTGCCGTGACCTGACGTGTCGGTGGCCGGGCTGTGACGAACCGGCCACCCAGTGCGACATCGATCACACGATCCCCTTCGAGCAGGGCGGCCCCACGCATGCGTCGAACCTGAAATGTCTATGTCGCCGCCATCATTTGATCAAAACCTTCCTGGGATGGGACGACCGCCAACTGCCCGACGGAACCGTCATCTGGACCGCGCCGACCGGGCATCTCTACGTCACCACCCCGGGCAGCGCGCTGCTGTTCCCAGCGCTGATGACACCTACTGGCGAGGTCCACCACCACCGCTGCACCATCACACGTCGCGACCGCCTGGCCAACATGCCCCGACGCCGTCGCACCCGCGCCCAAAACCGCGCCAACTACATCTCCACCGAACGCCGCCTCAACCGCCTCATCCGCGAACACCGCAAAGCCACCGTCACCACCGGGCCCGCACCACCACACGGCACCGGCAACGACGACCCGCCGCCCTTCTAAAGCCGAAACAGCCGCGCCGCGTTGTCGTGCAGTACGCCACGTAGCCAGTCGTCGTCGACGCCGGGCAGTTCGGTGATCGCGGTGAGCGCGTCGCGATAGCCGTAGGGAATGTTCGGGAAGTCGCTGCCGAACAGGATGCGGTCGCCCAGCTCCCGCAGCCGGTGCTGTTCCTCCGGCGGATACGGCATGGTCTCCTCGGTGAACGGCGTGAACGCCATGGTGGTGTCCAGCCGCACCTCGGCATGCGTCTCGCAGATGTCCAGAAACGCCGCGTATTCGGGCATGCCCATATGCGCGATGATCAATGCCAACCGGGGATGCCGGACCAGCAACTGACGGACCGGATCGGGTCCGGTGTGCTCACCGGGCACCGGACCGGAGCCGCAGTGGATGACGACGGGGATGCCGGCGTCTTCGATCGACCCCCAGACCTGGTCCAGCAGGGGATCATTCACGTCGAATCTGCCTACCTGGATGTGCACCTTGAAGACGCGGGCACCGTCGCGGATCGACGCCGCGACGTAGTCGTGCGCGTCCGGCTCTGGGTAGAAGGTGGCCGTCGCCAGACAATCCGGTGTGGTGCGGGCGAATTCGGTGGACCACTGATTCAACCAGGCTGCCATCTGTGGCTTGTGTGGGTACACCAGCGAGGTGAACGCTCGCACCCCGAAGTCGCGCAGCATCTCGATCCGGCTGCGTTCCTCGCTGCGATACTGGATCGGCCACGGCCGCCCGATCAGCGGGCCCTGAGCGTCAAAGTACTTCCACACCTTGTCCATGACCGATTTCGGCATGAAATGGGTGTGCACATCGACCAAGCCCGGAAGG
Organism: Mycobacterium sp. NGS50; assembly: GCF_059812545.1. Lineage (NCBI taxonomy): Bacteria > Bacillati > Actinomycetota > Actinomycetes > Mycobacteriales > Mycobacteriaceae > Mycobacterium > Mycobacterium sp. NGS50. The sequence goes on along the minus strand of NZ_JCALCW010000003.1, from coordinate 188,080 downwards.
CCCAACCCGGACCAGATCTGGCGGATGGACTCAGCCTCATCGCCCATCGTCACAGTGGCAACCCGTCGCGTTCGGCCTGGGCCCGATAGCGGTCCACCCACTCATCGGAGCGCTGGTCAGCCTGGCGCTCCAGTGCCGGGGCGGGCGCCAGCGCGGGATCCAGGCCCAACGACTCGAGCACCTCGCCCACGATCGCGGTCAGGTTGCGCCACAACACCGGATACGCGATATCGATGGGGAAGATGTCCTCTTCGGCGAACCAGTCTCGCCAGCCTCGTTCCTGATCGCGCAAGTTCGATATCACGTGGGCGATGGCCCCGGCGTGGTAGACGGCTTGCGAATCGCGTTCCGGGTCCGGTCGACCCCGCCACACTTGGGTCTGTACCGCCCGCCAAAACGACACCGCCTGCGATACCACGTCGGGGCGATGCACGTGGATGTACACCGGCTCACTGCCGATCACGTCGCGGATCGCCGAACGCAGCGTTGACCCCGAGCGGTCCGGCAATCCTGCTGCCCGCCGCTGCAGCAGCGCCGTTTGATTCCACATCAGCTTGCCGCCCCACACCCCGTTCGGGGTGCGTCCGGAACTGCGGATGTGCTCGCGCCACGCGATTGGGCTGGCGGTGTCCGGCTCACCGGGCTGCAGCGGATCCAGCAGGCGCAGGATCGTGTCGTCGCCCACGGTGTTGAACCACTCCCGCGGCTGCGGCGCCATCCCGGTGGTCGGTAGATACTGGAAGAACTCCTGCGGCTCACCGGCACATCCGGTGGCGCGCAACGATTCCACCAGCAGGGTGCTGCCGCTGCGTTGGCTGGCCAGCACGAGATACGCCGACGGGGTGTAGGACATCGGCGCAGCCTAATCCTCGATACCACGGTCCGCGGCGATGGCCGACCGACTGGTCGGCACCTTGTGGTGGATCTCCAGATAGGTCTGGGTGTAGCGGTCGGAGATTCTGGTCCCGGCGAACTCGGAGGGAATGACATCCCCGGTTCGCTGACGCCAATCATTCAGCCGGACCGCGAGATCGTCGGCAATTGTCGCGATTTCGTCGTCGGCAGCCGGCCCCTCCAGCAAGTTGTTCGACTCGTCGGGGTCGGCACGCAGGTCGTAGAGCTCACGCTGCGGGCGCGGTACCGTGATCGAGGGTGCCACCGCTTGTCCCGACGGACTCTCCTCGATATCCCACGGCAGATCCAGCAGTGGTCGGCGCGCGTAGTTTTCAATGTAGCTGTAGTCCTTGGTGCGGATCGCGCGAATCGGGTCGAACGAATCGTGATAGGTCTTGGCGGTGTACACCTCGTCGCGGACGGGCTGGTTGCAATCATCTTGATGTAAAAGCTGATCGGCGTGCGACACACCTTCCACATCGGCCGGAATGTCGATGCCGACGCATCCCAGTAGCGTCGGCAACAGGTCCACGCCGCTGAACAGGTCGTCGTATACCCGAGGTGCAATACTGCGTCGGGTGGGCGGCCGGATGATCATCGCAATACCGGTACCGGCGTCGTACAGCGTGGATTTGGCCCGCGGGAACGCCGGCCCGTGATCGGTGAGAAACACCACCCAGGTGCTGGCGTCCAATCCGGCCTCGGTCAGGGTGTCCAGCAGCTCACCGACGGCGGCGTCGGCCGTGGTGATCGACCCGTAGAAATCGGCGAGATCCTGACGCACACCCGCGGTGTCGGGCAGGTATGCGGGCACGTCGACGCTGGCGCAATCCGCGGGCTGGTAGCGATCGGCGGGATAGGGCCGGTGCGTCTCGAAGAACCCGGCCGTCAACAGGAACGGGTGCGGGTCATTGGCGTGCTCGCGCAGCCACGCCTGACTGCGATCCACCACGTACTCGCAATACGAATTGGAGACGTCGAACTCGTCGAAGCCCAGCCGGGCCGGGAACGACGACTCGTGTTGCATCCCGAACAGTGCGCAGTACCAGCCGGATTCGGTAAGGATGTGCGGCAGCGTGCGCACGCCGGGCCGGTACTCCCAGCCGTGGTGGGCCAGCCCGACCAGCCCGTTGCTGTGCGGGTAGCGGCCGGTGAACAGCGAGCCTCGCGACGGCGAGCACAACGGCGCGGTCGCGTGGGCGCGGGTGAACACGATCCCCTCGGCGGCCAGCGCATCCAGCCGCGGGCTGTGCACGTCGGGGTGGCCGTAGGCGCCGAGATAGCGACCCAGATCGTGCCAGTGCACCAGCAGCACATTGTCGCGGTCATGTGTGGTCACAAGGACCGTCCTCCTAGCTTCGCTGGACATCGCTCCGCCGGTCGAGAGTATCTGTACTCCTGATTTTTATCTCCACATACCAACCCGCGGGACGACGAAGCGGCAGGTTACCGCGGGTATCGAGGTCGCCACCCGAGCGTCGTATCCCAAGCAGCGATCGGCGGTAACGTGCGGGTCCTCGTAGCCTTCGTTGAAAGCCCGCAGAGGTGAGGAGTGGTGCCGGTGTCGTGGTTCTCAATCCGCATGGCGAGCGGAGATTCGGTGACCGTCGATGGCGAGTTCACCATCGCCGACAACGGTGTGCTGAGTGTGGTGCCCACCCAACACCATCCCCAGCGCGCCGCCCATACCACCCACTTCTCGCCGACGGCGTGGGTTTCGGTGGACGTGCTGGTTCAGGCGCCGCGCGGTGTGGCGGCCGGCAGCCCGCACCTCGGTGAGGTAGCGCTAGCGCGGACCTAAGCCGTCGGGCTCGGCCTCCCAGCCGTTCTGCGCGACGAACTCAGTCAGCGGCCGGGCAAAGGCCCAGTTGTCCAGTTCCAATGCGGGCCGGTCGGGGAAGTCCGGCACCGGGCCCAGACACAGGATCGCCACCGGTTCGGCGTCCGCGGGCATGTTCAGGAGCTGGGCCAGGCGATGCGGATCGAACAGTGATACCCAGCCCATGCCCAGCCCCTCGGCGCGGGCGGCGAGCCACAGGTTCTGGATCGCGCAGGACACCGACGCCAGGTCCATCTGCGGCAGGGTCCGGCGGCCGAAGACGTGCACCTGGCGGCCCTCGCGCAGCGCCACCACCAACAGCTCCGCGCACTCCCGGATGCCCTCGACCTTCAACGCCAGGAATTCCTGCTCGCGGGCGCCCAGCGCCTGGGCGGTCAGCTGCCGCTCCTCATCGACGAGGGCGTGGATGTCGGCGCGCAGCGCGGCGTCGGTGATGCGGATGAACCGCCACGGCTGCATCAACCCCACACTGGGTGCGGCGTGCGCGGCCTGTAACAGCCGGGCCAGGACGTCGTCGCTGACCGTGCTGCCTGGGAGGAATCGGCGCATGTCGCGACGTTCGGCGATCGCCCGGTACACCGCCCGTCGCTCCTCGGGGCTGAACGCGTGATCGGGCACACGGCCATGTTCCCAAATGCGCCGACGTCGATGCTGTCGTGGCCCGTTATGGCGTGTTGCGCGCTACGGTCGATGTCGGCGACGAAAGGAGCCGTGTCGTGGAGTTTCCGCAGAGGCTCGAGCCGAGCCCGGCCACGGTCGTCGGGCGGGTCTATGGCCAGCCCGTCGAGACGGCGAGTGGGGCCACCGTGATACCCGTTGCCCGGGTGCGCGGCGCTGTGGCATCCCCGGTCGGGGTATTCGTCGTCCGAGGTGACCAGGCGAAATGGGTGCCCGCGGTGGACGGTGACCGGCTCGCGCTGATCGGGGTGCTGACCGGGCTGGTGTCGGCGGTGCTTGCCTCCATTGCGGTGCTGCGCCGACCGCCCTGGCCTGATCTGCATGGATGGCCGCCGGCCCGGGGGAGAAGCACGCCGGCGTCGTAGGCCCGCCGTGATAGTCATTGACCCATGGTGGCGCGTACGACACGGTGGACGGCTCTGCTGGCGGCATTGGTCTACGCCGCGATGTGGGTGGGGTGGCGGCAGGACTGGGGCTGGCTGCACGACGTCGACTACTCCGCGCTTAACGCTGCCCACGACGTCGGGGTGAAACACCAGGGCTGGGTGTCGTTCTGGCAGGCGGTGTGTTCACTCTTCGGGCCGGCTGCCTTTCGTCTGGAGGGCATGGTGCTCATCGTGATCGCCGTGGTCCGGCGCCAGGTGCGCTCGGCGCTGTTCCTGTTGGTCAGCGTCGAGATGTGCGAGGTGGTGACCCGAGTGGCCAAGGGGCTGGCCGAGCGTCCGCGGCCGATGACAGCGCTGGTGGCCGAACCCGCATGGTCGTTTCCCTCCGGGCATGCGCTGGCGGTGATGGTCGGGGTGCTGGCCTTGCTGACGGTCCTGCTGCCGATGCTGAGCGCGTCCGTGCGCATGCCCGCACTGCTGGCGGGTGCGGTGGTCGTGATCGCGGTCGGGATCGGGCGCGTCGCGTTGAATGTGCACCATCCCTCCGACGTGCTGGCCGGCTGGGCGCTGGGCTACCTGTACTACGTGTTGTGCCTGCGATTGGTGCGGCCGGTGGCGGTTCCTAGCGGGGACGGTGACTGAAAGTGCCCACCAGGCTGACATTCCACCCCGATTTCCGGGGGGTTGCGCCGCTGGGAGGGCAGTTTCAGTCGGGTAACCAACTACGGCGGTCAGCGTTCGGCGTCATCCGGCTGCGGCTCGGGAACCAGGATGCGACGAGTGGCAACCGGTTTGCCTTGCACATGTTTGGTCACCACCGGGCTGGGCGGCGGCGCGCTGATCCGGCCCTGGACCGGGGCGCCGTTGCGCACCGACGGGGCCATGATGCGTTTGGTGTCCGGTTTGGACTCCGCGCCGGTGCCGCCAGCGGGCATCGCGCCCGGTGGCATCATCGGCATGGCGCCCATCGGCGCGCGTGACATTGCCGACTGCGGTGTCCCACTCGGCGGCAGCGGCGGGACGGCTGGTGCTGATGCGGGGTAAGTAGCCGCCGATGGAGTAGGCGGCGGACCGAGCAGTGACGCCGGTGCCGTCTCGCCGAAACCTCCTGCGCCGCCGGATTCTTCTGCACCCTCGTCCCAACCGGTGAGGGTGTCGCCGACATCGTCGGGTAGTCCGTCCAGATCGTCAGAGGAGAGCTCCTCGCTGCCGGCCTGTTGGGCGGCGCTGAGCCCGGCCTGCAAGCCCTGTTGCGCGGCCTGCGCGCCCTGCTGAGCCAGCTGCGCGAAGGGCTGCAGCGCTCCGGTCAGAGCCCCGCCGAATGCCGCGGCGGCCCCGGCCAACAGCTGTGGCAGCGACTGCAGCAGCTGCGCGGATTGTTGATCGTTGGCGGGGAAATTCGCCTGCGCGTCGGTGATTCCAGCTTCCCGCTCGGCTTGCCCCAGCTGCGCGTCGAGGTTGTCGCCGGGGATTCCGCTGTTGGAGGCAATACCCAGAGCGGCCAGTAGTTGGTCGATCGCCGAGCGGACGGTCGCGACCTGGGCCGGGGCGATGACCGGCGCCGGGCCGTTTTGTGCACCCGCACTGGACCACGCCGGTGGATCAAAGTGGAGTTCATCGCCGGTGCTCATCGGTGTCCTCCGACTGTCGCCCGATCCAGCGCCTGAAACCAGGCGAAGTGGTAGCAGGCTTGGTCGCGATCCTCGAGTGCCAGCGCTTCGATCGTCGCGAGGAGTTGCCAGTTCTGGATCGCCACGCAATCGTCGTGGTCGGGATAGGAGGCGAGTACCTGGACGCGGATCGAGTCGAGATGCTCTCGCAGCAGGTCGATTTCAGATGGCAAAACGCCGGTAGCGCGCGCTGCCGCGTTGGCGAGGGTGTGTGCCAGTCGGGGGAGCCCGTCGCGCCATTTGGTGGCTTGGCTGAGCTCCCAGCCCAGTTCGTCCACGATCAGACCATGTCGGGCTCGCGACGACGTCGGGACGGGTTCAGGTGCGGTGGGCAGGTGCTGGCCGGGGGTGTAGATGGCGGTTGTTGTGACTTCGCCGAGTAGTGCTTCCATGTCGCCGCGGCGCTGTTGTGGCTTGAGAAGCCGGACGCCAGTCGGCAGGTCGATGTCTGGCGGAATCCAGCCGGACGCCAAATCGGTTACTAGCAGCGTGGTTTGGTCTGTGCGGTCGCCGACAGCCCACCCCAGCCGCGGTTCCTGGCGGGCGACCGCGTAGACGAGGCTTTGTAGCCGGGCGCGCGCGGTCGCCTGTGTGGAGGAGTGCCCCGCGCCCGCACCGGCGGTGGTGGTCGCGACAGCCTGCGCACTGATCGATGCCGGTGTCGTCGACGGTGTCGGGGGAGCGGTGGGGTGCTGGCGTACGACCGCGGGTTGATTGATGTTGCCGCCCGGCGTGTTGGCCGGCGCCGATGACGCCGCGGCCGGTGCTGGTCCGGCCGGTGCGGTGGGGGCCGCCGCTGCGGTTGCGGCCGCGGGTCGGATATCCGACCCGTAGGACGGCAGTGGACCCACAGGGGCGGCGGTGCTGGTTATCGGCATCGGAGGGGGTGGCGGGCCCGCGAGGTAGGTGGTGCCGGCCTCGGCAGGCTGGGCCGGCACAGCCGCCGGTGCTACCGCGGGTGTATGCGACGGCATATCAAGGGCCGGGGCGTGTGCGCTAGACGGGAATGTCTGTGCCACTGGAGGTGTCATGGGGGTCGGCGGGTCCGCGAACGTCGGTGCTGCTGTGGTGAGAGGCGGTATCGCGGAGCCGATCGGCGCGCCGGTTTGGAAGCCCTGGCTGAAGCTTTGCGCCAGGCTGGTTGGGGCTGGTGGTGAGGGAGGGGTGCTGGTCAACGGGAGTCCTCCCAGGGCGACGCCCGCTGATGGAGCCATTGCTGTCGTCGAAACTGGTGACGGGCTGGCGTTGGGGGCCCAGGTGGACGGTAATACTGCCGGAGGTGAAACGGCTGGAGGTCGGCCAGGCGCACCGGATGGCAATTGAGTGGCGCCCTGACCGATATTCGTTGGTGTACTTGCTGCAGGCGATTGGGCTCCCGGTCCGGAAGATGACATCTGGGTGCTTCCCACCCCGACATTTGTCGCTGGTGTGTTCTCAAGCGATGGGGCCGGTGCGTTTGGAGGAGGCACTGGATTGCCCAGCGGTTCGGTGCTTCCAGGTGCGTCGAAGGCGTGCAGCGTCGTCTGTACCTGATTCCGAATCGCGTCGGCGTTCGGTGATCCGAACATGCGGGTGGTATCGAAACCATTGTCGCGGACGAACTGTCGGGCGGACACCTGGTTACCCTGCTTATCCAGGATGCGCTGAATTTCGGTGAGCATATCACCAGCGCACGCACCCGCTTTGGCGTTTGCTTGTGTCTGACAATCGACCACCACCTCTGTGATCTTGCCGATTTTGATGGGTAGAGGGTCCTTAGACTGTTGGATCTCCCTGATTCTGGATTTTCCAGCTTCCGCGATGGTCAGCAGCTGTGAGCGCAGTTCAGTGGCTGAACTATGTGCGGACTTGTTGGATCCCTGTATGACTTCGTACTTCTCGGCGGTCTCACGGGCGAGCTGCTCACCTTGTTGGAACGCGGTGCTGCCAGCATCGGCAGTCTTGCCCTCTTGGTCGGCCAGGAAATCGGACCACGCCCAATGTAGTTGTTCTCCGTAGCCTCGGAACCCGGTTGCAATCTTCGCGAAGTGAGCCGATGCAGCGTTCAGGAGAGCAAGGTTCGAATCGGCGGGCATGACGTGGCCGACAAGGAGTTCGGTCCAATCATCAGGTAGCGGGCCCTTCATTTGCAGAGTCCATCGACTGCTGTGATATTCATATCGACGGCACGGCGCATTGCGGCGAGATCTGAGTCGGACTCGTTATTGAGAGCGTGGATCCCGGCGTCTAGGTAAGAGATTCCGAGCGACTGGACTGAGCTAGCTAAATCGTCTGGGGTGGCTGGTTCCTCTCCAAGACGATGTAGAAGGTAATCTCCGGCAGCGTAGATCGCTAGCCGCGCGTTTGCGGCTAGCGCAATCGGAGTGCTGGTGTCATTGTCTGGCGGTGCTGGTTGGTGTGTGTTTAGCGCAACCTCATTCTTGACAAGCTTGTACGCCTCGCACACGTGCGCCTTCGCGTCCGCGATCTGCTGATCGGTGTACGTCGGCTCGGGTTCCTGCGCCGGGTGACTCTCCGGCACCGGACGCAGCCATGCCGCGACGGCGATTCCGACCGCGACGAGTGCAACAACAAGCGATGCCAGCGCGGTGAGCATGGGCCCGCGCTGGGGCCGAGGTGACCCCAGCGGGATGGACGCCGCGGGGAAGGGCGAAAGTTCGGAGGGGCCGGCTGTGGGAGTCGGTCCTGTCGACGAGGCTGCGGGCGGAAGCCCCGAAGGGGGCGTATCCGGCATTCGTCGATCGTATCGCCGATCGCAGAATCCGGTATTCACCTTCCGTAGACTCAAACGACCATGACTGATTCGGCCCCCACCCCAGACCCCGTCGCCGAGCTCGTCTGCTCAAGCAAGGGCTGCCGCGCACAGGCGAGTTGGGGCTTGCTGTGGAACAACCCGAAGATTCACACCCCCGAACGACGCAAGGTCTGGCTGGCCTGCGACGACCATCGCGAACACCTCGACGAATACCTGTCGCTGCGCGGCTTCCTCAAGCAGGTGGTGCCGGCCAGCGAATTGGAACACTCCACCAACGGCTGACGCGTCGTTGTGATCGCGCCTATGGTCGTGATCCGTCGGGAAGCGCGACCCTGACCGCGATCCCACGGCGAAACCGGGGGGACAAGAGCGAGAGTCACCGGCAGTAACCCAAACGTGTCTAAACCTTGACTTGACCCTCAGTGTGACCGCCTTGATCATGAAACGATGCGCCGACTGCTGGGTGTGCTGTGCGCGACGGTGTGTGCTGTCGCCGTGCCGCTGGCATTGGCCCCGCTGGCCGCGGCCGCGGTCAATCCGTGGTTCGCGAACTCGGTTGGCAACGCCACCCAAGTGGTTTCCGTTGTGGGCGTGGGTGGTTCGGACGCCAAGATGGATGTCTACCAACGCGGGGCGACGGGCTGGCAACCGGTCGCCGCGGGAATCAAGACCCACGTCGGGTCGGCCGGCATGGCGCCGAAAGCCAAGAGCGGCTATCCGGCCACTCCGATGGGAATCTTCACGTTGCCGTTCGTCTTCGGCACCGCACCCAACCCGGGCGGTGGGCTCAAGTACGTCCAGGTCGGGTCCAACCACTGGTGGAACGGTGACGACCAAAGCCCCACGTTCAACACCATGCAGGTCTGCCAGAAGTCGCAGTGCCCGTTCAGTACCGCCGCCAGCGAGAACCTGGAGATCCCGCAGTACAAGCACTCGGTGGTGATGGGCGTCAACCCCAACCGCACCCCCGGCGACGGCGCCGCGTTCTTCTTCCACACCACCGACGGCGGGCCGACCGCGGGCTGCGTGGCCATCGACGACGCAACCCTGGTCAAGATCATCCAGTGGCTGCAGCCGGGTGCGCTGATCGCGATTGCGCAGTAAAGCGGACGCCGATCAGGCCATCGCTTTGCCGGTCGTGAGCTTGAAGCCGATCGCCTCCAACGACATCGTCGCCTCGTAGGTCCGGTCATAGCCGGTCTGGCAGATCCGCCAGCCGTCGGCGGTGCGCCGGTACCGGTCGTGGTAGAACGCGGCACCGATCAGCATGAAGTTGGCTTCGGCGACGATGACCCGATCCTGCAGATACCAGGTGACCGACGCTTCGTCGCCGTTCACGCTGATCTCCGGATGATCGACCCGGTGCTCGGTGACGATGCTCGGCCCCAACGACGAACGCATGTAGTCCACCAGGTTGGCGCGGTTGGTGAACGACAGCTTGGCGCCGCCGGGCGAGGAACCGTAATCGCCGATCACGTCCTCGGTCAGCGTGTCGGCGAAGTCGTCCCAATGTTTGGTGTCCAGCGCGCGCAGGTAGCGGTACTTGACCTGCTTGATGGCGGCGATGTCGGCGGCGGCGTCCGGGGAGCTCATCCCGTCATTGCAACACACCGCGAGAATCGAATGGAACGCGGACTTCATCGCTGCGGTGTAGACAGGGCTGCATGACCAAACTCTCCGTCATCTACTACTCGGCCACCGGACACAACACCGCCATGGCGCAGCGGGTCGCCGCCGCCGGCGAAGCCGCGGGAGCAGAGGTGCGGCTGCGTCACGTTGCCGAAACCCGCGATCCGGCGTCGTTCGCCAGCAACCCGGCGTGGACAGCGAATTACGAGGCGACCAAGGATCGTCCGGTAGCAACCGGTGACGACATCGTGTGGGCGGACGCGGTCATCTTCGGTTCACCCACCCGGTTCGGGTCGGTGTCGTCGCAGCTGCGTGCCTTCGTCGACTCGCTGGGCGGACTGTGGGCGCAGGGCAAGCTGGCCGACAAGGTGTACGCGGGCTTCACCTCCTCGCAGACCGCACACGGCGGCCAGGAGTCCACGCTGCTGAGCCTCTACATCACGCTGATGCACTTCGGCGGAATCCTGGTGCCGCCCGGCTACACCGATCCGGTCAAGTTCAACGACGGCAACCCCTACGGCGTCGGCCACATCACCGGACCGGAAAACAAGACACCGATCAACGACGCCACCGCGGCGGCGCTGGATCACCTGGCGCAGCGCGTCGTCACCGTTGCGGGTCGCGTCGCTGCAGGTAATGGGTGACCATAGCGATCAGCGTGCGACGCTCCAACGACCAGTCCACCGGCACCCCGACGATCAGCTCGGCGAGGACCACCCCGCGCAGCGCCGCCCAGATCACGTCGGCCACACCGGAATTCGCGGGATCCTCGGAGATTAGGCCGCCGAGCCGGCCGATCGCGGCATTCATCTCCAGCAGGTGTCGCCGCGAGTTCTCGCCCCAACGGGTGGCCCGCAGGATCTCGAACGCCGCCATCGACGTGGGACTGGAGTAGCAGCGCCAGGCGGTGTCGACGACGGTCTCGATGCGCTGCGACAACGGCGCCTCGCCGACATCGATCGCGGACAGGCTCGACACCAGCTTGTCGACGCCGTCGTCGACCACGGCCATCAGCAGACCGTTGCGATCGCCGAAGTGGTACTGGATCACACCCCAGGTGACGCCGGCGCGCTCGGCGACGTGTTTGGCGGTCGCCGCGGCGAAGCCTTCCTCGGCGATACAGCGAACCGTCTCCTCGATGATCTTGGCCCGGGTGTCGTCCCCACGCTTGCGCGGCGCGGAGGTTCGCCGCGTGGGGCTGGCACCAGCAACAACAGACATTGTTGACTTTATAACATAGTCGACTCTATTTTTGGTGCGTGAGCACATCCCGGTACGCGGCGTTGTCGCGCGACGAGCTAGCCGTGTTGGTCCCCGAGCTGCTGCTGATCGGGCACATGATCGACCGTTCCGGCATGGCTTGGTGCATCTCCTCCTTCGGCCGCGAGGAGATGTTGCAGATCGCCATCGAGGAGTGGGCCGGTGCCAGCCCGATCTACACCCAACGCATGCAGCGCGCCCTGAACTACGTGGGCAACGACGTGCCGACCATCTTCAAGGGTCTGCAACTTGATATCGGCGCCCCGCCGCAGTTCATGGACTTCCGCTACACCGTCCACGACCGGTGGCACGGTCAATTCGAGCTGGCGTCCTGCGGTGCGCTACTCGATGTCGAGCCGATGGGCGACGACTACGTGTTCGGCATGTGTCACACCATCGAAGACCCCACCTTCGACGCCACCGCGGTGGCAACCAATCCGCGGGCGCAGTGCCGGCCCATCCACCGCCCGCCGCGCCAACCCGCCGACCGCCAACCGCACTGCGCGTGGACCGTCATCATCGACGAGTCCTACCCGCCGGCCCAGGAGATCCCGGCGCTGGACATGGTCCGCCAAACCCGGGCCGCCCAATGGGAACTCGATGCCATCGACGCTTCGGGCGAGGGTTTGGCCGACTACTCGGGGCCGCTGCTGGCCGACCTGGACTTTCACGACTTCTCCCATGCGGCGCTGGTGCGGATGGCCGATGAGGTCTGCCTGCAGATGCACCTGCTGTATCTGTCGTTTGCGATCGCGGTGCGGGCACGAGCCAAAGACGACGCCGCGGTCGCCGTCGATGTCAGTACCCGTCAGCTGACCGGACTGGCCGGGCTCGGGGCCGAACGCATCCACCGCGCGCTCACGCTCCCCGGCGGAATCCCAGGGGCGCTCAAGGTTTTCGAACTGCATCCGCTGCTCAACCCGGCAGGATATGTGCGTGCCGACATCGACGCGAGCCGGCTGGCGGTGCATCACTCACCAGGCCACGACGACGCCGCCTGGATCGCACTGTGCTCCCCGGATTCCATCCAGCCGCTGCAGGCGATCGCGACCGCCGTCGACCCCCGCCTTCGGGTCCAGGTGACCGGCACGGCGACCGACTGGACGCTCAGCCTCGCCGAATCCGACGATGCGGCAACCGAACTACCTGAGGTGCAGGTCGCCAAGGTCAGTCGCGGCTCGACGTTCGAATTCCAGAAACGGCCGTCTTTACCACTGACCGTGGTCTGAGTCGGTGCGTATGCTGGCCAGATGGGCGTCCCACCAGGACCCATCGGGTTCCGGTCGCTGCGGTACTGGGGACACATGCTGCGCGACCCGCTGGCCGGTTACGCAACACTGCGCCGTGACTACGGCGACGCGGTGCGCATCCCGCTCACGCCCAAGCACACCTTCTTCCTCTTCAGCCGCCCCGAGCATGCCGAACACGTCCTGGTGGCCCACCAAGATCGCTACGTCAAGGCATTCACCTACCGCCCGCTGAAAGCCTTCCTCGGCGACGGCCTGCTGACCAGCGAAGGGGACACCTGGCAACGCCACCGGCGCCTGGTCCAGCCGGTGTTCAACCACCGCCACGTGCAATCCTTCGGCCCGGCGATCGTGGCGGCCACGCATGAGCGGGCCGCGCGGTGGACGCGGGGCGGCGCTATCGACATCGGCGCCGAGATGCGGACACTGGCGATGGACGTGATCGGCCGCGTGCTGTTCGGTGCCGACCTGGCCGGGGAAGCCGAGCAGGTGGGGCGCGCGGTCAGCAGGTTGCAGGGCGCCGCCATCGCCGTATCGCTGCTGCCCGACCTCGGCTCACCGCAGCGCACCCGCGCGGTGGCCACCCGCGTCCTTCCCGGCGTAGGTACGGCCTCGACGACGCTGGAATCCCTGGTCACCCGGATCATCGACGCGCGCATCGCCGCGCCACACCAAGACCCCAGCGACCTGCTGGATCTGCTGCTGGTCGCCGACGACCAGCAGAGTCCGTTGAGTCGCGACGAGATTCGCGACGAAGTGATGACGTTGGTGCTGGCCGGGCACGAAACCACCGCCAACACGCTGACGTGGGCGTTGACGCTGCTGTCCCGGTACCCGGCGGTCCGGGACCGGCTGGCCGCGGAGGTCGCCGAGGTGCTGGGTGGTCGACACGCGACCGCGGCCGACGCCGACACCCTGGCGTGGACGCGGGCGGTGGTGTCGGAAACCATGCGGCTCTACCCGCCCGCATGGACCATCGAACGCGACGCGGTGGTCGCCGACAACGTCGCCGGCGTGGATGTTGCCGCTGGTGACACGGTGGCCATCTCCCCGTACCTGCTGCACCGCAACCCGGAATTCTGGCCCAATCCGGAGGGATTCGACCCGCGCCGGTTCCTGGATGACGCGGAGGACCGGCCGCGCTACGCCTTCCTACCGTTCGGCGGCGGCCGGCGAATCTGCGTGGGTGCCGGGTTAGCCCAACTCGAGTCGACGCTGGCGTTGGCGACGATCACCCAGCTGGCCCGGCTCGATCTGCAGCCGGGCACCTCGATACGTGCCCGCGCGGATGTCACGGTACATCCGCGTAAGCCGGTCATAGCGACCGTCACTTGTCAAGGCGCACCGCGGGCTCGACACGGTCACTTAAAGGTAACAACCTGATTTCAACCCGGGCTCACGGATTTTGGAGGGCCAGCTCGACGGGCTAGCGTGGCACACGTCCCAAGCCAATGTCGATGCAAGGTAAGGGTTTTATGAACGACCTGTGGGGGTTGTCAATCGGGACCTCCAAATTCGTTGCTGCGCCAGCGGGTGGACCGCCCGTGACGCGGCAGTCCGTTCTGACGTTGTTCGACCATGGCGCACCGGTTCTCGGTGCGCCGGCCGCCGACGACTCAGGCCAGACGATCAGCGGCTTCGTTGAGAGGGTCGGTGTTTCAGGCCCGCTGGTGTCCTCAGACGGTTCAACGCATGATGCCGCGCAGCTGCTGGTCCAGGCCATCGACGCCATGATCGGGGTGGCCGGGGCAGACGCGGCTTCGATGAAACTCACGATCGCCGTTCCTGCGCATTGGGATTCCGCGACACAACGAACCTTCCGAGATGCGCTGGACACTCATGCCGGGCTCTCGACACTGGGCGGGCCGGTGCGACTGGTGTCGGATGCCCGCGCAGCACTTGCAGGTCTGAGCACCGAAAATTCGTTGCCGGACAGCGGTGTGGTGGCCTTGATGGACTTCGGCAGCAGCGGCACCAGCATCACGTTGGCCGATGCCGGACGAGCATTTCGACCCGTCGACGAAACATTGCGCTACCGTGCGTTTTCCGGTGATCGACTCGATGATGCCCTGCTGGCCCACGTGCTGGACAGCATCGGGCACAACGGTGGCGCCGACGCGGGTATGACCGCGGCGGTAGCCCAACTGGCCGAACTGCGGACGGAATCAACCCGCGCCAAAGAATTGCTTTCCGTGCAGCAGGCGGCCGACCTGGTGGCTGATCTGCGCGGATCGCAGCTCAGCGTCCGCGTCACCCGCGCCGAGTTCGAGGCGTTGATCGAGGAGTCTCTCGCCGGCTTGTTGTCCGCGATGGACGACATGTTGGAACGCAACATGATTCGCTGGAGTCAGCTTGCCGCCGTGGCGCTCGCCGGTGGCGGCGCCAGCATTCCGTTGATCACCAGGCGGCTGTTTGAGGGACGACGGGTGCCGGTACTGGTGTCTGCGCACCCGGCATTCGATATGGCGCTGGGGGCGGCTCAGCTGGTGGAGTGCATGGCCGACGAAGACGCGACCACCCGCACCGCGCTGGCCACCGAAGACGCTCAGGCGCGCACCGCCGTGGCGGTCGCCGTGGGCTCCGGCGCGGGAATGACGGGATACCCGGGTGGGGGCGGGGGAATGGACGGGTTCGGGCCGACATCGCTGGCCGAACCGGAACTGGCCTGGTCGCAAGAGGAAGTCCGGTTCGGCGACGAGCCTGTCGCCTACGACGGAGAGTCTTATACCGGCAGCATCGACCTCAAACCTGCGGCGCCGTACCAGGTTCCGTCGCGGCTTCCGGACCGACGGCGACGCTCGGGGCTGCCCCGGCTGGTCTTGGGCGTCGGCGCGCTGGCGGCGATGGTGGCGGTCGGCGGCGTCGGATACCGACTCACCAGTGCCACCGACACCGAGGCCCCGGTCGAACAGCCCGTCACCAGCAACCTCGCCCCACCGTCGGCGCCCTCCAAGGCGCTCTCGGCGGCCCCCGTCCAGCCACCGCCGAGCGAGGCGCCGAGCGAGGTGCCCAACATCAACAGCAGCCCGGAGCCTCCGCCGCCGCCACCCCCGTCCCCGGTGGTGACGACCGTGGCCCCGCCGGTGCAGGCCACCACGACCACCAGACCGTCGCCGACGTCCACCACCACAACCACGACACCGTCGCCGACACCGACCACGACAACAACGACGTCGGCGCCGCCGATGACCACCACGACCACCAGCACCCAGGTGCCGATGACAACGGACTACCTGACGCTGCCGTTCGTGCCGGTCCCGATCCCGGTTCAGGTGCCGCAGAACCAGGCGCCGCCACAGAACCCGTACGCGCCCAGAGGTGGCGCGCCCGGCCTGTTCCCGTGAGGCCGCTACGCCAGCCGTGGGTGAGGCGCACACTGGAGTGAGTGGACCTTCAGGGAGGCGCGCAATGGGTGAGGACAGGTCGTTCGGATTCGAGCCCGAGGATTTTGACCGCATGATCCGCGATGCCAGCGAGGGGCTGCGCGACGCGGTGGACTGGATCGGCCGTTTCGTGGCGGCTCCCGGTGAACGGTCGGGCTGGGGAGCGGTGTTCGAGGAGTTCGCGCGCAGGCCCCGCAGCGGCCCCTCCACCGCCGGTGAGGCCGGCGACGGAGTGTGGGCGATCTACAGCCTGGACGGCGCCGGCGGCGCCCGCGTCGAGGAGGTCTACGCGAGCGAACTGGATGCGCTACGCGCCCATCAGCGCAATACCGACCCCCTCCGCCGGGTGAGATTTCTGCCATATGGCATCGCGGTCAGCGTGCTCGACGATTCCGCGGAGACGTCGTAGCTGACCTGCGCGAACGCGTCTAATCGGGGGTCGGGGCCGGGGATGGGACCCAGGCCGCTCGGGTGCGGGATCCGTACCTCGACCGTTATGAAGTTGTGATAATTCGCTGGTTTGGCCGTACAGTGTTCTGCTGTGGGGAGGCAGATCTTTGCCAGGAACCGGCATAAGTCATCGGTAGTCATGGCTGCGCTCGTCGTTCCGGCCGCAGTGTTCTTTGCCGTAGGCGGAAGCGCGTGTCCGTCAGGTGCCAAACCAGCCGCCGCATCGGTTGCTGGCGACGCCGCACCGCGGGGCGCGCAGATCGTGACCGCGACACCGGCCGGGTTCTCGTCGGCCTTTGCCGCTGGACAGATCGGGCCGGATCCCGATATGGCGATGCCGGCGTCGCGATGGCGGGTTGTCGTCCCGGAAGCCCTTCCGCGGCCGCTGCCAGCGGGCCTGGCGCCTGAGCGGGGCCTGCAGGTCAAGACCATCCTCGCCTCGCGCGCCATCAGCGCGGCGTTCCCCGAGATCCAGAGCATCGGTGGAGTACGTCCGGATGCGCTGCGGTGGCATCCCAACGGTTTGGCCCTCGACGTGATGATTCCCAACCCCGGCAGCGCTGCCGGGATCGCGTTGGGCAATGAGATTCTCGCGTTCGCGATGAAGAACGCCGAACGCTTCGCGCTGCAGGACGTCATCTGGCGCGGCACCTATTACACGCCCAGCGGACCGCACGGATCCGGCTACGGCCACTACGACCACGTCCACATCACCACCACCGGCGGCGGGTATCCGACCGGCGGCGAGGTCTACCTCCGCTGAGTGCGCCGCGGATGAGGCCGTTTCGCCACCACGGGAAGGGCCCGACGGCGACAATGGCGCTGGGCGGAAGGACACAAGGCATGGGGATGCTCCGGAACAGGATCATCGTCGGTACTGCTGCCGCGGGCGCGCTGGCCGGTCAGCTGTTGACCGGGGCCGGCGTCGCGCAGGCCGATGATTTCAACTATCTGGGTGCGTTGCGCGCCCAGGGTGTATGGATCCACAAGGACGCCGAACCCTACGTGCTCAAGCAGGCCCACCGGTTGTGCGGCAAGCTCCGCCAAGGTGTTCCGCCGGACGAGGTGGCCGCGGAGTATCCCGCGTTGCCGGCCCCGGTGTTCCTGGACATTCTGCGGGACAACGAATGCCCGGACGCCCCGGGCTGAATGTGACTCACCTGAATCGGCGCAGCCTGATTACCGCGGCGGGCCTTGGCCTGCTGGCCGGTGCGGTTCGGCTGCCGCACGCGCAAGCCGACCCCGCGGGCAAGTACCTCTTCGTTGACGAGTTCGACGGGCCCGCCGGCTCGGCCCCGGATCGGTCGAAGTGGGCGGTGGCCCGGGCGCGGGAAACGATGAAGGACCCGACCTTCTGGGAGCTCCCCGAAAACGTCGGCCAGTACCGCGACGACCGCCAGAACGTGTTCGTCGACGGCAAATCCAATCTGGTGATCCGCGCGGCCAAAGACGGCCCGACCTACTACGCCGGGAAGCTGCAGGGCAACTGGCGGGGCGGGATCGGTCATACCTGGGAAGCCCGGATCAAACTCGACTGTCTGACCCCCGGGTGCTGGCCGGCGTTCTGGCTGGGCAACGACGACCAGGGCGAGATCGACATCGTCGAGTGGTATGGCAACGGCAGCTGGCCGTCGGCCACCACCGTGCACGCGAAAGCCAACGGTTCCGCGTGGCAGACCCACAACATCGCGTTGGACAGCGCCTGGCATACCTGGCGTTGCCAGTGGGACGACGGCGGCATCCGGTTCTGGCAGGACTACACCGACGGGGCCGCGCCGTACTTCTCCGTGGCGGCCGGTTCCCTGACGGACTGGCCGTTCAACAAGCCCGGCTACACCGTGTATCCGGTGCTCAACCTCGCGGTGGCCGGTTCGGGCGGCGGTGACCCGTCCGGGGGCACGTACCCCGCGCAGATGCTGGTGGACTGGATCCGGGTCTGGTGAGGTTGGCCGGGGCCGGTCCCGGTGGTCTCATCCGTCTCATCCGCACCTGGCCGGAGTGGATAGACCCGCTGAAAGTTGATATCGCGGGCGCTATCAGGTGGCGGCTGAGGTGTTTCCCGGGTCTGGCTGTGGCGCGTGATCGGTGAGCCAGGCCGCTCCGGCGCGGGCCGATCGGAGCAGCGCGTCGCGCTCGCCGAAGTAGGTGGCGATCCCGCCGAGCCCGGGTAGCGCACTCAGCCGCCGATACAGCTTCGTCGCCTGTGGCCGCTTGGCCACCTCGTCGAACGTCGCCCGCAGGATGCCGGCCAGTTGCCAGACGGTCCTGATGGCCACCACCGGCGTCGACGACGTGATGGCCTCCAGCGGCTTCCAGCCCGGCGGCGGTGTTTCAGGAAGCGGTTCGGGCTCGTGGGCGGAAGCCACATCGACGTCGTCGGGCAGCGGCCGCAGACACAGCACCTCGGCGAGCAGCCGCACCTGCTCACGCTGATCGGTGACGCCGTACTCGCGGGCCAGGGCGCACAACACGATGGCCTGGCTGACGAATCCGGCCAGATCGCCCACCGGCACCACCCGGGCCAGCCAACCGAACGTCCCTGGCGAGGCCACCAACAAGGTGCTCAGTGCGCCGACCCGGTGTACCCACCAGTGGACGCGCTCGTCGCGGCTCATCCGGTCCCAGGCGGCGGTGCCGGGCAGGTCGGCGGCGTTCATCAGCTGGGCGCCGGCGTTCAGGGCGCGGTCGGCGGTGCTGCGGGTGCGGCCGGCCTGGCGGCGACGACGCCACAGCCGCAGCCGGCGGACCCGGTCGCTGAGTCCGCGGGGCGGCCTGAGCAGGCGGTGGGTGCGCTTGCGCAGCCCGATCGGATCGGCTTCCGCGAGCAGGTTGAGCAGTGGGTTGATGACCGCCACCGCGCGGCTCAGTGCGTCGGCGACGTCGGCGTCGGACAGGGTGGCGCGCGGCTTCGGTAGAAGACCCATACCGGTGATTGTGGCTGGGATGGACGGCATCCTGGAGCCGATGACGGGAATCGAACCCGCGTGTTCAGCTTGGGAAGCTGATGTTCTGCCATTGAACTACATCGGCACTGTCGATCACGAAGGCTAGCACCCTGCGTAGATCGGCCCGGTCACCAGGCAACCTCTCGAAGCGCCCCCGGGACCTGTGCGCACCGCGCAATTCAGCGGAAACATGATCGCCGCCAACCGGAAACGCGTGCCAGTCATGCTCTTCAGCAACCCTGAAAGGAGCCTGAAGTGCCTGCTATCGATCCGGCCGCCACCGCGTGGCTACTGGCTGCCACCGGCTTGGTTCTGCTCATGACTCCGGGGTTGGCGATCTTCTATGGGGGCATGGTCCGCACCACCGGCGTCCTGAACATGATCATGATGAGCTTTGTCGCGATCCCGCTGGTCACGGTGGCCTGGCTGATCGCCGGCTATTCGCTGGCGTTCTCCAACGACACCGGCCAGGGTCTGATCGGCAACCTCGAGCACGTCGGGATGGCCGGGATCAACCCCGACTCCGCTCACGGCGCGGTACCCGAACTGCTGTTCGTGACCTTCCAGCTCAGCTTCGCCATCATCACCGCCGCGCTGGTCAGCGGCGCCATCGCCGACCGCGCCAAGTTCTCGGCCTGGATGCTGTTCGTCCCGCTGTGGGCGGTCGCCGTCTACGCCGTGGTGGCGCACTGGGTGTGGGGCCCCGGCGGCTGGCTGCAGCACCTTGGAGTGCTCGACTACGCCGGCGGTCTGGTCGTCGAGATCGTGTCGGGTGCCTCCGCGCTGGCGCTGGCCCTGGTGCTCGGCCCCCGGATCGGCTTCAAGTCTGACGCGATGCACCCGCACAACCTGCCGTTCGTGGTGCTGGGCGCCGGGCTGCTGTGGTTCGGCTGGTTCGGCTTCAACGCCGGTTCGGCGTTGGCGGCCAACGGAACTGCCGCGGCGATCTTCCTGAACACCTTGGTCGCCGGCTGCCTGGGCATGCTGGGTTGGCTCACCGTCGAACAGGTCCGCGACGGAAAGCCGACCACCTTCGGTGCCGCCTCGGGGGTGGTGTCGGGTCTGGTCGCCATCACGCCGTCGTGCGGCACGGTCAACACCCTGGGCGCCGTCGTCGTCGGCCTGGCGGCCGGTGTCGTCTGCTCCTTCGCCATCGGGTTGAAGTTCCGCTTCGGATACGACGACTCGCTGGATGTGGTCGGCGTGCACTTCGTCGGCGGCCTCGTCGGGGTACTGCTGATCGGGTTCCTGGCCACCGAGGTGATGACCGATGGTCCGAATGGCCTGCTGTATCACGGCGGTGCGGTCCTGCTGGGCAAACAACTGTTGGGTGCGTCGGTGGTCGGCGCCTACGCATTCATCGTGTCCTACGTATTGGCCAAGCTGATCGACCGCACCCTGGGTTTCCGGGTCAGCGCCGAGGACGAGGCCACCGGCGTCGACGTCACTCAGCACGCCGAAACCGCCTACCACGGTCTGGTGCACGGCCATATTCCGCTGCTGCACCACATCGACCGGGTCCACCCCGCCGAACGCGCCCCCGCCCCCGAACTGGGCCGGCCGGTGGACATCGTCCCCGCGGTCACCGAATTGGTGTGACCCCCGGGGTGACGGGCGTCACGGTGCGCGCCCCGGCCAGCCGGGGCAACAGATAGGCTCGTCGGGTGCTGCTCTCCGATCGCGACCTGCGGGCCGAAATCGCTGCTGGCCGACTCGGCATCGAGCCCTTCGACGATTCCCTGGTGCAGCCGTCCAGCGTGGACGTGCGCCTCGACAGCCTGTTTCGGGTGTTCAACAACACCCGCTACACCCACATCGATCCCGCGCAGCGCCAGGACGAGCTGACCACCATGGTGGAACCCCGCGAAGGGGAGCCGTTCGTCCTGCATCCGGGCGAGTTCGTGCTGGGCTCCACGCTGGAGATCTGCACGCTGCCCGACGACCTGGCCGGCCGGCTGGAAGGCAAGTCGTCGCTGGGCAGGCTGGGTCTGCTGACCCATTCGACGGCCGGATTCATCGACCCCGGGTTCAGCGGCCACATCACCCTGGAGCTGTCCAACGTCGCCAATCTGCCGATCACGCTGTGGCCGGGAATGAAGATCGGTCAGCTGTGCATTCTGCGGTTGACGAGTCCAGCGGACCACCCTTACGGCAGTAGCCGGGTAGGGTCGAAATATCAGGGTCAGCGAGGCCCGACACCGTCTCGCTCCTATCAAAACTTCATTAAGTCCGGCTAGCTGGGGATATTGCGACCGCACGCGCGCACAGCGATGACCAACGAAGCTTCGTCGTAGGTGCCCGCGCGGGACGGTCGGTAAGTGAGTTGTCCAGGAGGTGTTGTGGACATCGTTCTAGGGGTGTCGATGGCGCCCTCGACTGTGCGCATGGTGTTGGTTGAGGGTGAAAGTGGCGACGGGGTCACCGTCGACCACGACGGTTTCGACGTGGCCAGACCCGACGAACCCACCGTCGCTAATGCGCCCGACCAGGTGATCGCGGCGATTCTGGGCACTCGGGAAAGCGCTTTCCACGGCGGCTACAACGTGGCGTCGACCGGAGTCACCTTCAGCGACCAGGTGCAGGCGGCGATGCTGCGCGACGCACTGGCCGCCCACAAGGTCGAGAACGTGATGTTGGTCTCGGCGTTCCTGGCCGCCGCCGCGCTGGCCCAGGCCGTCGGTAACGCGACCCATTACGGCCGCACCGGTCTGCTGTTCGTCGAACCCGACACCGCCACGCTGGCCTTGGTCGACACCGCCGACGGGTCGGTCGCCGAGGTGCAGCGCCGCACCCTGTCCGGTGACGACGACGCTGCCGTGGGCGAGCTGGCCGAATTGGTGGCCGGCGCCGACCGGATGGAGACACCCCCGGACGGGGTGTTCGTGGTGGGCTCCGGCGTGGATGTGGGCATGATCAAGTCGGC
Source organism: Mycobacterium sp. NGS50 (assembly GCF_059812545.1). NCBI lineage: Bacteria > Bacillati > Actinomycetota > Actinomycetes > Mycobacteriales > Mycobacteriaceae > Mycobacterium > Mycobacterium sp. NGS50. The sequence continues at coordinate 166,020 of NZ_JCALCW010000003.1, read as the reverse complement.
ATTGGACGCGGCGACCTCGTTGCCGGTCAGCGTGCCCGAGGAGCCCGAGATGGCGTTGGCGCGCGGTGCGGCGCTGGCCAGCGCGCACGCGCCGCTGTTCGTGTCGTCCACCCAGGGCCTGGCGTGGGCGCAGGACTCCGGCACCGGTGAGGTGCCCCGCAATCCCGTCGCCGACGGCTACGCCTACGTCTCGGCGGTGCCGATGGAGTACGAGAGCACCCAGGGCGCCGACGCCCTGGCCTACAGCGCGATGCCGGACGGGCCCGAGAGCGGCTACCTGCCGATCGCCGGGGCCGATGCGGCATTCGACGACCCGTCGTTGACCGACTCGCGCCTGCTGGACTTCAGCACCGGCGTACACCAGCAGGAACCCAAGTCGTTCATGCTGGTCGGCAGTGCGTTGGCGACGCTGTTCGTGGTCGGTGTGGGGGCCCTGGTCCTCGTGTTGGCGTTCACCATGCGCCCGAGTGCCGCGGAACGCCCCAACGCCACCGGACACGTCGTCGTCCCGACCCAGCAGGCGCCGCCGGCCAAGGCGCCGCTGCCCGCGCCGAAACCGGCACCCGCGCCGGTCCCTCAGCAGGCACCCGCGCCGGCACCGGTGCCGCAGGCGCCCGCGCCCGTCCCGCGCGCGCCGGCACCGGTTCAGGTGCCCGCACCCGCACCTCCTCCGGCGCTGCCGCCGCCACCACCGGCGTTGCCGCCGATCCTGCCTCCACTGGAGATCCCCGGGCTGCCGGGCGGCCCGCCGTTCGGGGGGCCACCGCGGGGTGGCGGCGACTGGGACCACGGTGGCGGCCACGGTGGCGGTCATGGCGGCGGTCACGGTCGCGGCGGCGGCGGGATCCCGGGGCTTCCCGGAATTCCGGGGATTCCCGGGCTGTAGACCTTGGCATATAGTGGACAGGTAGATAAGCTGATCTAAGTGTTCACCGACTGTTAACCTTGAGGCTCGGGAGGGATTGTGGACATCGTTATGGGGGTCTCAATGGCCCCTTCAGCGGTGCGCATGGTGCTGGTCGAGGGGGAAAACGCAGACGGTGTCACCGTCGACCAGGACGACTTCGACGTCGCCACCAGCACGGATGACGCCGCCACGGTCCGTACCAGCGCCCCCGACCAAGTGATCGCGGCGATCCTCGGCACCCGAGAAGGTGCACACGACGGCGGCTACCACCTGGCCTCGACGGGCGTCACGTTCAGCGACCAGGCGCAGGCGGCGGTCCTGCAGGACGCGCTGGCCAACCACAAGGTCGAGAACGTGATGCTGGTGTCGGCGTTCCTGGCCGCCGCCGCGCTGGCCCAGGCGGTGGGCAACTCCACGCACTACGGCCGCACCGGACTGCTGTTCGTCGAGCCGGAAACCGCGACGCTGGCAGTGATCGAGTCCGCCGACGGATCGATCATCGAGGTTCAGCGCTGCGCGCTTTCCCGCGACGACGAAGTGGCGATGACCGAGCTCGCCGGGCTGGTCGCCGCGGCCGACAGACTGGACTCGCACCCGGACGGGCTGTTCGTGGTCGGCTCCGGCGTCAACGTCGCGATGATCAAGCCGGCCCTGGAACAGGCGACCGCCCTGCCGGTCAGCGTGCCGGAGGAGCCGGAGACCGCGCTGGCGCGCGGCGCGGCGCTGGCCAGTGCACACGCTCCGCTTTTCACCTCCTCCACCCAGGCGCTGGCCTGGGCGCAGGACCCCGGGACCGGACAGGTCAACGCCGACCTGCTGGCGTTCGGGTACGCCTACGCGTCGGCCTCGGCGATCGACTACGAAGCCACCCAGGGCGGTGGGGCGCTGGCATATAGCGCCCTGCAGGACATGACCGACAGCGTCTACCTGCCCACCCCCGACGTGATCGACGTGGACTCCGGCGCCAACCCGCAGCTTGACGATGTCCCCGAGGACGACGCTGCCGAGGAGGCGCCGGCCGGGCGCAAGCCGTTCCTGCTGGCCGGCAGCGCGCTGGCCACGCTGTTCGTGGTCGGGGTAGGCGCGTTGGTGATCGCCCTGGCGATCAGCATCCGCCCGACGGCCAGTCAGCGGCCCGAACCGGGTCAGAACATCGTTGTTCCGGCGCAGCACGCACCGGCGCCCGAAGCGGCCCAGCCCGCGCCGCCACCGCCGGCGGCCCCGGCTCCGCCGCCCGAGACCATCCCGCAGCCCGTCCCGGCGGCACACGACGTCCCGGCCCAGGCACCGGCTCCGCCACCCGCAGCGCCGGCTCCTGCTCCGGAGGTACAGGCTCCCGCCCCCGCGGCTCCGGCCCCCGCGCCGGTGCCCGAGGCGCCGGCTCCCGTCCCGGTCCCGGCGGCGCCGGCCCCGGTGCCAGTGCCCGCGGCGCCGGCTCCGGCGCCCCAGCTGCCGGTGCCGATCATCGTGCCGTTGCCGATCCAGGTGCCGGCGCCGGTGCCGCAGCAGCCGACCCCCAGGCCGCCGCGGCAGCCGTCGGGTGGCGGGCACCAAAACGCGCCGGACCCGGGCCACCAGAGCGGCGGCAGCAGCGGCGGCGGCAACAACAGCGGCATCCCCGGTCTGCCCGGCAGCGGCTCGAACAACGGTGGGATTCCCGGACTTCCGGGCGGTGGCTCCGGCGGCGACTCCAACACCGGTGGTGGCGGCAGCATCCCCGGAATCCCGATCATCCCGGGTGTCGGCGGCAGTAACGGCGGCGGCTCAAGTAGCGGTGGCGGCTCAAGCAGCGGCGGCGGTATCCCCGGTATCCCCGGCTTGGGTGGCGGCTCCAATGGGGGCGGTGGCAACGGCGGCTCGAGCGGCGGCGGTGGCGGGATCCCCGGTATCCCCGGCTTGGGTGGCGGCTCCAACAGCGGCGGCGGAGGCGGCGGCATCCCCGGCTTCGGCGGTGGCGGCTCGAACGGCGGCGGCATCCCCGGCTTCGGTGGTGGCGGCGGCTCAAACAGTGGTGGCATCCCGGGCCTCGGCGGTGGCGGGCACAGCGGCGGGGGCTGGGGCGGCTTCGGCGGGGGCGGCGGAGGCTTCGGTGGCGGCAAGGGTGGCGGCTTCCACTTCTGAGGGCCACGCGGCGTCGAGCAATGACGGCGCCACAGCTGCCGAATTCGCAACCGTCACCTGTCGTTAGCCTGCCGCTCAGCGTGATGACGTGGTGCGCTCACCGCGGCCCTTTACACAGGAATCATGCGTTGCACCGTCTTCGGCACGGGCTACCTGGGTGCTACCCACGCGGTTGGGATGGCGGAGCTCGGGCACGAGGTGATCGGCGTCGACATCGACCCCGGCAAGGTCGCCAAGCTCGCCGGCGGTGACATCCCGTTCTACGAGCCCGGCTTGCGGAAGATGTTGGCCGACAACATCGCTGCCGGTCGACTGAGATTCACCACCGATTATGACCTGGCCGCCGAGTTTGCCGACGTGCACTTCCTGGGCGTCGGCACCCCGCAGAAGCGCGGCGAGTACGGCGCTGATCTGCGCCATGTCCACGCCGTCATCGACGAACTGGTGCCGCGGCTGACCCGGCCATCGGTCATCGTCGGCAAATCCACGGTGCCCGTCGGCACCGCCGCCGATCTCGGTGAACGCGCCCGCCGGCTGGCGCCCACCGGCGTCGGTGTCGAAGTCGCCTGGAATCCGGAGTTTCTACGGGAGGGCTTCGCAGTGCACGACACCCTGCACCCCGACCGCATCGTCGTTGGGGTGCAGGGCGATTCGATACGGTCCGAAGCCACCCTGCGAGAGCTCTATGCGCCGATGCTCGACGAGGGCGTGCCGTTCCTCTTGACCGATCTGCAGACCGCGGAGTTGGTCAAGGTGTCCGCCAATGCCTTTCTGGCGACCAAGATCTCGTTCATCAACGCGATCTCGGAAGTATGCGAGGCGGCGGGTGCCGACGTAACGCTGCTCGCCGATGCGTTGGGCTACGACCCGCGGATCGGTCGTAAGTTCCTCAATGCGGGCCTCGGATTCGGGGGTGGCTGCCTCCCCAAGGACATTCGGGCGTTCATGGCACGCGCCGGCGAGCTGGGTGCCGACCAGGCGCTGACGTTCCTGCGCGAGGTGGACAGCATCAACATGCGCCGCCGGACACGGATGGTGGAACTGACCACTGCCGCTTGCGGGGGATCACTGCTGGGCGCCAACATCGCCGTGCTGGGCGCCGCGTTCAAACCCGAATCCGACGATGTGCGTGACTCGCCGGCACTCAACGTCGCCGGCCAGCTGCAGCTCAACGGAGCCACCGTCAACGTCTTCGACCCGAAGGCATTGGAGAACGCGCACAGGCTGTTTCCCACGTTGAACTACGCGGTGTCGGTCGCCGAGGCGTGCGACCGGGCCGACGCGGTGCTGGTGCTCACCGAGTGGCCGGAGTTCGTCGACCTCGATCCCACCGATCTGGCCGATCGGGTGCGCGCAAGGGTCATCGTCGACGGCCGCAACTGCCTCGACGTCCACCGCTGGCAACGAGCCGGTTGGCGGGTGCACTGCCTGGGACGGCGCGTAATCTGACCGCGTGGATTTTGCGGCGGCGTTACTCGAGGAAAACCGTGCGTTCGGTGAACTGGTGCGCGCAGGCGACCAGACCATCCCGATACCGACCTGCCCGGAATGGACCCTGCGGCAGCTGTTCCGCCACGTCGGCCGCGGCGAACGCTGGGCGGCGCAGATCGTCACCGAACGCCGCGACGTCGATCCCCGCAGCATCGAGAACGGCAAGCCGCCCGAGGACCTGGACGGCGCGATCGCCTGGCTGCACGACGGGTCGCGGCTGCTGGTCGACGCCGTCGAGAAGACCGGCGCGAACACCCCGGTCTGGACGTTTCTCGGGCCGCGCCCGGCCGGCTGGTGGCTACGCCGCCGTTGCCACGAGATTTTGGTGCATCGCGCCGACGCCGCACTGGCACTGGGCAAGCCATTCACCACCACGCCCGAGTTGGCCGCCGACGGCCTGAGCGAGCTGCTGGATCTGTCCGTCGCGCTGGCCGTCGCCCGCGGGCACGCGCTGTCGCTGGCCGAGGACCAGACCGTTCACCTGCACGCCACCGACCCCGGGCTGGGGGAGCAGGGTGAGTGGACGATCAGCGCAACCGACGGCCTGCTCAGCTGGACCCACGCGCACGGGAAGGGCACTGTGGCCGTCCGCGGGGGAGCCACCGATCTGCTGCTGGCGGTGTCGCGCCGGGTCCCGATCGCCGACACCGGCGCCGAGATGTTCGGCGACCTCACCGTGTGGCAGAAGTGGCTGGACCATACTGCTTTCTGACCCGGACACGGTAGTTTGCAGGGCATGACCACATCGGAGATCGCCACCGTCCTGGCCTGGCACGACGCTCTGAGCGAAGCGGATCTGGACACGTTGGTGCGGCTGTCCAGCGACGACATCGAGTTCGGCGATGCGCACGGCGCGGGTCAGGGGCACGACGCGCTGCGGCGGTGGGCCGCCTCGGTTGCGGACGCCGGAGAACTGGGCCGAATGTTCGTCCACCACGGTGTGGTCGTCGCCGAACACACCGGCACCGCGGGGGCATCGGCGTTCCGGGTGGTGCACGACCACGTGACCTCGGTATTCCGCCACGACGATCTGGCGTCGGCGCTGTCGGCCACCGACCTCACCGAAACCGACCTCGTCGACTGACGGGACGGGAAGCCACGCATGCGCGGGATCATCCTGGCCGGCGGCTCGGGCACCCGGCTGTATCCGATCACCTTGGGCGTCAGCAAGCAGCTGCTGCCGGTCTACGACAAACCGATGATCTACTACCCGCTGTCCACCCTGATGCTGGCCGGCATCCGCGACATCCAGGTGATCACCACCGCCCAGGATGCGCCGGCATTCCAGCGCCTGCTCGGCGACGGCGCCGCGTTCGGCATCGCCATCAGCTACGCGGTCCAGGACCAACCCGATGGGCTGGCCAGGGCATTCGTCATCGGCGCCGAACACATCGGAAACGACTCGGTGGCATTAGTGCTGGGTGACAACATCTTCTACGGCCCCGGCTTGGGCACCAGCCTGCGCCGCTTCCAGACCATCAGCGGCGGAGCGGTTTTCGCCTATCCGGTGGTCAACCCGTCGGATTACGGGGTAGTCGAGTTCGGGGCGGACGGCTTGGCGATCTCGGTGCAGGAGAAGCCGGCGACACCCAAATCCCGGTATGCGGTTCCCGGCCTGTACTTCTACGACAACGACGTCATCGAGATCGCCCGCGGGCTGCGCCCGTCGGAACGCGGCGAGTACGAGATCACCGAGATCAACCAGATCTACCTGGAGCAGGGCCGCCTGAGTGTCGAGGTGCTGCCCCGAGGCACCGCCTGGCTGGACACCGGCACGTTCGACTCGCTGCTGGACGCCAGCGATTACGTCCGCACCATCGAACGCCGGCAGGGCTTGAAGATCGGCATCCCCGAAGAGGTGGCCTGGCGGATGGGCTTCATCGACGACGAGCAGCTGGCGGCCCGCGCCCACACCCTGCTCAAGTCCGGCTACGGCGGCTATCTGCTGGACCTGCTGGAGCGGCGCTGACGGCCCGCTAGCCGCCGCCCAGGATCGCCTCGGTTGCGCGCTGCAGCGACAGTTCGGCCCTCTCCCGGCTGTCGCCCATGCCGACGAACATGTCGACGGTCATCGGGCCGAGGATGTGGGTCAGTGCGCGACCCTCGTGCCCGAACGTTCCCACGCTCTCCAACAGAACGATGCCGTGCACCATGCTCCACGTCCGCCCGGCCAGATCCACTACATCGTCGGCGCGAATCCGGCCGCTGTCGATGATCCGTTGTACCGCGCTGACGAGTTGATCGAATGTTGCTGTGGCGATCGGCATCTCGTTGGTCGGCGCGCGGAACAGCTGTGGTGCGGCCAGGCCGAACATCAACCGGTAGCGCTGCGGGCTGGCCAACGCGAACTCGCGGTAGGCGTAACCCATGATGAAGAAGTCGGCGATCGGATCCTCGGTCCGCGGCGCCGAGCCCAGTGCCTGGCCGAACCGCTCGAAGGCCGCCGCGACGATCGCCTCCAACAGACCGTTCATGCCGCCGAAGTGCGTGTAGACCGCCATCGTCGAGGCCCCGATCTCGGCGGCGACCTTGCGGGCCTGCAGCGCCTCGGGGCCGCCGCTGTCCAGCAGGCGGGTGCCGGCCTCGATCAGGCGCTCACGCGGACTCGAACTCACCCTTGCCATGCTGCCATAACGGTGTTATACATGTCGAATAACATCGTTATGGCCAGGAGGTGCCCGATGACCAACCCATACCTTCAGGGCGGATTCGCCCCGATCGCAGACGAATACACCCTGACCGACCTCGAGGTGGCCGGGCGCATCCCGGACTACCTGGACGGTCGCTACCTGCGCAACGGGCCCAACCCGGTCGGCGAGATCGACCCGGCGACCTACCACTGGTTCATCGGTGACGGCATGGTCCACGGGGTGCGGATCCGCGACGGCAAGGCGGAGTGGTACCGCAACCGCTATGTGCGTGGACCGCAGACCGCGGCGGCGCTGGGTGAACGGGCGCCGGGCGGCGGGCACGTCGGGCCGTCCGGGATCGGCGCCAACACCAATGTGATCGGGCACGCCGGGCGCACCTTCGCGCTGATCGAGGGCGGCATCTCCTGCTACGAACTGACCGATGAGCTCGACACCATCGGTCCCTGCGACTTCGACGGCACCGTGAGCGGCGGCTACACCGCGCACCCCAAGCGCGATCCGCAAACCGGGGAACTGCACGCCGTCTCCTACGCCTTCAACCGTGGCAACACCGTGCAGTACTCGGTGATCGGCACCGACGGCCGAGCGCGGCGCACAGTGGACGTCGAGGTGACCGGATCGCCGATGATGCACGACTTCTCGCTGACCGAAAAGCACGTCGTCTTCTATGACCTGCCGGTCACGTTCGACACCCGCGGGGTGGTGGAGGCCTCGGTGCCGCGGGCGATGCGGCTGCCGGCGCGGTTGATCCTGTCGGCGGTGATCGGTCGGGTGCGCATCCCGGATCCGATCACCGCGCGCCTGCCGCGGTCGGCCGGCGCGAGTCGCACCATGCCCTACCGGTGGAACCCGAAATACCCAGCGCGGGTGGGGGTTATGCCCCGAGACGGCGGCAACGCCGACATCCGGTGGTTCGATGTCGAACCCTGCTACGTGTTTCACCCGATGAACGCCTACGACGAGGGCGACACCGTCGTTCTCGATGTGGTTCGGCACCCCAAGATGTTCGACACCGAGATGCGCGGCCCCGCCGAGGGTCTGCCCACCCTGGAGCGCTGGACGGTCGACCTGGCCGACGGTAAGGTCCGCGAATCCCGCTTAGACGATCGCGGCCAGGAGTTTCCGCGGGTGGACGAGCGTCGGGTCGGCAAGCGGCACCGGTTCGGATACGCGGTCTGCATCGGCGACGGGGTGGTACCGGACGCGACGTTGCTCAAGCACGACCTGGTCGGTGGAGCGACGGCGACGCGTTCATTCGGCGCCGGAAAACAGCTGGGCGAGTTCGTCTTCCATCCCGCTGCCGTCGATTCGCCCGAGGACGAGGGGGTGCTGATGGGATTCGTCTACGACAGCGCGGCCGATCGCAGCGAGCTGGCCGTCCTGGATGCTGCAACGATGGAGGACGTCGCCAGTATCCGGCTGCCGCACCGGGTTCCCGCCGGGTTCCACGGCAACTGGGTGCCGACCGGACAGTAGGAGCTGCCCTGGCCGCGAGTGGCATTCCCGCGACGCGACACGCCGGTGACCCGTCGTGGGAATGCCGCTCGGTGCGATAGAAGACGGAGGTCAAAATGTCCACGAGTTCGGCAATGTCATCGGTATCGCGCCCGCGCTTGACGGCCGATCCGGTGGTGCGGGTTGGTGATCCGGAGCGGGAACGCACCGCGGCTCTTCTGGGCCAGGCGCTGGCTCAGGGATATCTCTCGATGGCGGAATATGAGCCACGCGTGGGTCGAGCGTTTGAGGCCCAGACCGCCGGAGTGCTCGACGAACTGGTCGCCGATCTGCCGGTTGAGCGGATCGGCAGGCAAGACCCGCACCGCCGTGCTGAGCGGCATGCCGCCGCCCGCCGCGGCGCGCGGATTCATCTGGGCGTTTATCTGGCGGTGTCCGTACTGATGATCGGCATCTGGCTGGCGACCGCGGTGACCGCCGGTGCGTGGTACTTCTGGCCGATCTGGCCCATCCTCGGCTGCGGTATCGGGATCGTCTCGCATCTGATTCCGGTGCACGCGTGTGCGGGAAAGCGTCAGTAGGTCACTCGTTGTCGGCCATGGCGAGGTAGCCCGCCCGCACACTGGGATATGTTGGCCGCCAATCGGTGCAGGCGCGAAATCGCGCATTGCTGACCCGCAATGAACGTGTCATCGACGTGAGTCGATCGCCCAACAGTAGGCCCATCCGACCGGGAGCCTGCGCCCAGAGTTGGACGCCGACCGCGTCGGCGCAGGCTTGCGCGTATTGGCGTTTGGTGACCGGTGCGTCGTCGACGATGTTGTAGACGCCGCCCGGGCAGCTCAGGGCGGCCGCCACTGCTTGGGCGGCATCGGCCAGATGGATCGACGACACGAAGGCAGCAGCGCGACCAGGCACAAACCCGACATGGCGGCGCGCCAGCTCCAGAATCTGCTCGCTGTGCGCGGCTCCGGGACCGTAGAAGGAACCGAACCGCAGCACCGCGGCGCTTCCGCCGGTTTCGGAGAATCGTCGGGCGCTGGCCTCCGCGGCGTGGTTGCCGCGTGCCATCGGGTAGTGGTCAACGGGCGCATCCTCGTTGATCCACTCTGACCCGCCGTCGGCGTAGATCATGACGACGGACTCCTGGATTAGCCGGGGCACGCCGGCAGCCTGGGCGGCATCGACGACCGCGGCCGAGCCCTCGGTGCGAACCCGTTCGCAGGGGCGCCAGGCCGCGCGGCGGATTGCCGCGGCAGGCGCGGGCAGCGCGGACGCCAGGTTGACGACAGCGTCGTGGTCGGCGAACGCCACAGCCAAGGCGTCCCGATCGAACAAGGACACCCGCACAGGTCCGGCGCCCTGGTTCTGCAGCACTTCAGCTTTCATGTCGCTGCGTGCCAGCGCCGAGACCTCGTGGCCGGCGGTGACTAATGCGGGGACCGCATAGCTGCCGATCGCGCCGGTGCCGCCGGTGACAAAAACACGCATGTTGGTCTCCCTGCGGTGAGAAGCCTAAATTCCGCTGGCCGGCAACGTCTTTCGCGCCGTGGTACGGACAGGGGCGGGTTGTTTCGGTACTCGCGGGCGCTGGCGTGCGAGCGCCGTCGAGTAGATCAGCAGACTCGCAGCCGACATGGTCTCTCGGAGTATCGCAACCAGCACGACACCGGTCGGCCGACCAGTGTCCGGGATCCCGGCTGCACGTGCGCCGACCACAGAGGCGGTTATCGCGCTGAGCAGGCGTAGCGGCTGTACCGCGCCGTGTCGAGCGGCCCAGACTTGGGTGGAGCCCGCCCAGACTGCGAGTGCTCCAAGGGCGCGAATCTGGCTGTCCGTCACTGGATCGGTGCGTTTGGCGCCGGGTACGAATTTGGTTCCGGCGAGAAGTTGCCCCATACCCATGGCCGCCATCACCGCTCCGAGAACGAGGCACAGCTGACGTAGAGTTCTCATCTCACCCTTTCCGGTCGTCGTTGCCTGAACTGATGATCAGCGCCGCGATTCGATTCGGCTAGCCAGCAGCGCTGTCCACTCCGCGATGTAGTCCTCGTCAGGGGCTTCCGTTCCCGGTGCGTGGAAGAGCGTGCTCGTCGCGCGCTTGCCCAGAAGGGCGTTGACGCCGACCGCGCCGATGATCGCGGCGTCCTTGTTCTCGATCCCGGGAACCCAGCCCTGCACCCAGTCCGCGAGCTCCGCGCACAGCCCGTCGACCAGTGCGGCGTAGGCATCATTGAGCCGCGCCGACCGGTCTGCAGGCGTGCGGGCGGCGACCTGGAGCAGCTGGGTCTCCTCGTCGAGTACCGCGAGCACGTATCGGCCCAGCAGGGTGAGCTCGGAGCGCAGGTCGCCCAGCCCGGCGAAGAGCGCCCGAATGTCTCGCATGGCGTGACGGCGGTCCAGCTGCCGGTCGATACCGGCTTCCAGCAGTGCCTCTTTGGACTTGAAGTGGTGGTAGAGGGCGCCCGACCCCGGAGCCAGCCCGACGGCCGCCTCGATCTGGGCGACGCTGGTGGCCCGATAGCCCTGCTCGCTAAACAACCGCATCGCCTCGGTGATCAACCGATCTCGTGTCGTCGTTGCCGCCATTGACCACTCCAAAGTGTTCACTTAGTATCGTCAAGTAGTCACTTTAGCAGGAGGTCGCCATGGCGGACCAGGGTTCGGTACCTCGGGGCAGGGTCCGCCGGACGATGCCGTTGGCCGGGTTCACCGCGCGGGCCGCGGGTGGACGGATGGTGGCCGCGTTGCGGGAGAAGACCGGTGACGCCGGCGCCGTGGCGCGTTTCCATGAACGGACGGCCGAGCGATACAGCGAGTTGCTGGGGCACTCCAAAGGGGTGTTGATGAAGGCCGGACAAATATTCTCGATGGTGGACACCGGCTCGATAGGAGATGGCGAGCTTTCGCCGTATCAAAAGGCGCTGGCCAGGTTGCAGTCCGATGCGCCGGCGATGGATTCCGGCCTTGCCAAAGAGGTGTTGCGGAGTGACCTTGGCCGACCCGCAGAGCGGGTTTTTGCCGAGTTCGCCGACGAGCCGATGGCCGCGGCGTCGATCGGACAGGTGCACCGCGCGGTGCTGCACGATGGCCGGCAGGTCGCAGTCAAGATTCAGTATCCCGGCGCGGCAGAAGCCATCGGCGCCGATCTGGCCAACAGCGAATTGTTGGCGACGTTCTTCCGGTTCGCCGGCTCGGCGGCGGGAACCGCCATGCCCGACCTGCGCGGGGCCACCCGCGAGATTGCCGACCGAATCTCCGAGGAGATCGACTACCGCCATGAGGCCGCCAATATCGCCGCTTTCAGTGAGCTCTACCGCGGCCATCCGTTCATTCGGGTTCCGGAGGTGATTGACGAGGCATCCGGTGACCGGGTACTGACCATGACCTACCTCGACGGAATGGGCTGGGCCGCAGCGCAAGGTGCTGACCAGACTGTCAAGGATGCTTGGGCGGAGGCGATCTGGCGTTTCAGCATGGGGTCATACCGGCACGCGAACCTTTTCAACGCCGACCCGCATCCGGGCAACTACCGCTTTGCTTTGGACGGAACGGTCGGGTTTGTGGACTTCGGCTGCGTGAAAATCTTCCCTGAAGCTATGCGTCGTGCAATTGTCGGGTTGGATCGGGCAGTGATCGAAGGGCGCAAGGACGATACGCGCACATTGCTGGCCGAATTGGGCTACTTCGCCGACGGACTCACGCTCACCGTCGATGAGGCATACGCGTGGGTGGCGGAGCTCTTCTATGAGGCGCTGGCCCCCCAGCCGGTTACCTTCGGCCAGGACACCGCGCGACGAGCCATCCGCGGCATCGTCGATCTGCGCTCTGCTGACCATCCACTTCGCCGCATCTCGATCCCCGAGGACCAGGTCTTCTTCTCCCGGATCAATTTCGGCATCAATACGATCTGCGCGGCGCTAGGGGCGACGGTGCACCTGCGGGCTCTCATTGACGATATGGACGGGGTCGCCGAGCCAATTACGCAGCTGGGCCAGCAGCACGACGCGTGGGCACGGCGGCGCGGGTTGCCCTTCGGAGTGGAGCGCCATGACCATCCCTAGCACCACCTCCCCGAGGCTGCCGTGGGACGCCGCCGACCCTTACCGGTTCTATGAACTCCGTCGGCGCGACGGCGATGTGGTGTGGGATGAAACCGCACAGGCCTGGCTGGTTCTCGGCTACGACGCCGCACGGCAGGTGTTGGGCGGATCAGGGTGGACCAGCGATCCAACAGCCAACCCCGACGTGCCAGCGGCGGGCGCGTTGTTCGACCCCGAGTTGGTGTCCAGCACCATGCTGTTCGCCGACGGGCCGAACCACACCCGGCTGCGGGGATCGGTGCGCGACGTTTTCACTCCCCGCTTCATCGCCGGCCTGCAAACCGGCGTCGAAGCCATCGCCGCGGCCGTCATCGACGAGCCCACGGCCGGCGTGGTATTCGACTTCATGACCGACCTCGCCCTGCCGCTGCCGATCGCCGTGGCCGGTGAGTGGCTGGGTCTGAACGTGGCGACCTTGCAACTATTGCGTGAGCAGTCCCCGGCCATCATTCGCATGCTCGGAGCACTGGCCGAAGGCGAAGACCTCGAAGCCGGAGCAGGGGCGTTCGCCGCCTTGCTCACCGAGTTTCTGCCGTTGGCCGCCGACCGTCGCGCGCATCCCGGTGATGACCTGCTCAGCTTCATCGCCACCGATCCGACCCTGATGCTTGACGACGTCGTCGTGACCGCAATCCTGATCGCGGTTGCCGGTCATGAAACCACAGCAAACCTGCTGGGTGCAGCCATGATTCGGCTGCTTACCGTCGGGTCGGACGGCAGTCGCATCGCCGATCGCCTCAATCTCGTCGAATCGGTCGACCCCGCGGTGATCAACGAGTTACTGCGCCTTGACGGGCCGGTGCAGGCAACCGCCCGCACGGCGACTGAGGACCAGCAGCTCGCCGATGTCGGCATAGCCGGCGGCCAGCAGGTTCTCGTCGTCGTTTCAGCCGCCAACCGGGATCCAGCTGTGTTCGACGAACCGGACCGGTTCCGGGTCGACCGGGGCGGGCCGCCGCCGCTCGCCTTCGGCTACGGTGCGCATCACTGCGTGGGCAGGGCGTTGGCTCAGTTGGAAACGACGGTGGCGCTGCGTCGAATCCTGATGCGCAGACCCCGGCTGGTTGGGCCTGCGAACTGGCGCGACACCCCGGCGATCAGGGGGCCGCTGACCCTCCCAATGGTCTTCGATTGACGGCCGCCGAGAGGGAATCTGGCGACGGGACACGCCGATGGGGTGTCGTGGGATTCCCGCTCGCGGGGAAAGCGCTAACCGGCGTCCGGATAGCCGCCGGTCAGTAGCATGAAGGCCCATGGCGGACCTCGCGTGGCGGCAGGGATCGGTAGACGTCGGCGGCGGCATCACGCTCGCCTATGAGGACCTGGGTGACACCAATGCCCCGCCGGTTGTGCTGATCATGGGTTTTGCCAGCCAGCTCACCGCGTGGCCCACCGAGTTCTGCGGGATGATCGCCGGCGCTGGCTATCGGGTGATCCGGTTCGACAATCGCGACATCGGCCTGTCCACCAAGCTCGACGGCGTGCGGGTGGACGGTTCCACACTGGCCAGGATGGCCCGTTACTGGATCGGTCTGCCGAGCGCCGCGCCATACACCCTGCCCGACCTGGCCGCCGACACGGTCGGCCTGCTCGACGGCCTGAAGCTCGACTCCGCGCACGTGGTCGGCGCGTCGATGGGCGGCATGGTTGCGCAGATCGTGGCCGCCGACCATCCCGAGCGGGTGCGCTCGTTGGGTGTTGTGTTTTCCAGTACCGCGCAACGGTTCCTGCCGCCGCCGCGGCCGTCGGCGCTGCGGGCGCTGGTGGCCAGCCCGGGCCGCAACCCGACCCGCGAACAGGTGATTGCCACGATCGTGGAGTCGAACAAGGTGATCGCCAGCCCGAAGTATCCCCAACCGGAAGAGGCGATACACCAACGGGTTACCGCGGCCTACGACCGCAACTACTGTCCGGCCGGCGTGATGCGCCAGCTCGCCGCCGGTATGAGCACCGGCAGCCTGGTGTCGTATGCACGCCGGATCACCGCGCCCACGGTCGTCCTGCACGGTGCGGCGGATCCGCTGATGCCGCTGGCGGCCGGGAAAGCGTTGGCGCGGGCCATCTCTGGGGCCAAGCTGCACGCGATCGACGGCTGGGCCCACGACTTGCCGCCGCAGCTGAACACCCGGCTGACGGATCTGTTGGTCGACAATATGCGCAACGGATAGCCGCGGCTCCCGCGAGCAGACGCGAAATCGCACGAATCCGGACCGGATCGTGCGATTCTGCGTCTGCTCGCGCCGGGACCCTCCTGCGCGCCGGGACCCTACTGGCGGTAGCTGGTCAGGAAGTTGCCCAGCCGCTCGATGGCGGCCGACAGGTCGCGGGCCCACGGCAGCGTCACGACGCGCAGGTGATCCGGTGCCGGCCAATTGAACCCGGTGCCCTGGGTGACCAGGATCTTCTCCTGCAGCAGCAGGTCGAGGACCAGCTGCTCGTCGTCGGCGATGTCGTAAACCTCGGGGTCCAGCCGCGGAAACGCGTACAGCGCACCGGCGGGTTTCACGCAGGAGACCCCGGGGATCTCGTTGAGCTTGGTCCAGGCGACGTCACGCTGCTCGAGCAACCGGCCGCCCGGGAGGACCAGGTCCTCGATGCTCTGATGTCCGCCGAGTGCCACCTGAATCGCATGTTGGGCCGGAACATTGGGGCACAACCGCATGTTCGCCAGCAGGTTGATGCCCTCCAGAAAACTGCTGGCATGCTCCTTGGGGCCGGTGATGGCCAGCCAGCCGGCTCGGTAGCCGGCCACCCGGTAGGCCTTCGACAAGCCGTTGAAGGTCAGGCACAGCACGTCGGGCGCCACCGTGGCCAGGCTGATGTGCTGGGCGTCGTCGTAGAGGATCTTGTCGTAGATCTCGTCGGCGAGCAGCAGCAGTTGATGCTTGCGGGCCAGATCCGCTATCTGGGTGAGGATTTCACGCCCGTAGACCGCGCCGGTCGGATTGTTCGGGTTGATCACCACCAGCGCCTTGGTGCGGTCGGTGATCTTGGACTCCAGGTCGGCGATGTCGGGCTGCCAGCCCTGGGTCTCGTCGCACAGGTAATGCACCGGCGTGCCCCCGGCCAACGACGTCGACGCCGTCCACAACGGATAGTCCGGCGCCGGGATCAGCACCTGATCGCCGTTGTCCAGCAACGCCTGCAGCGTCATGGTGATCAGCTCGGATACGCCGTTGCCCAGGTAGACGTCGTCGACGTCGAAGCGGGGAAAGCCGTCCACGAGTTCGTAGCGGGTGACCACCGCGCGGCGCGCCGGCAGGATGCCCTGCGAGTCGGAGTAGCCCTGGGCGTAGGGCAGCGCCTGGATAATGTCGCGCATGATCACGTCGGGTGCATCGAAGCCGAACGGCGCCGGGTTGCCGATGTTGAGCTTGAGGATCCGGTGGCCTTCGGCCTCCATCCGTGCCGCGTGGGCATGGACCGGGCCGCGGATCTCATAGAGGACGTCCTGCAGTTTGGTTGACTGCGCGAACGTGCGCTGCCGCTGCGGCGAACCGGTGCCGTGCAACGGCAGCTGATGTGTGGTCACGTCAACCATGGTCCCACGACTGTCCAATCAAAATTTGCCAAACGATACGTCACGGTCACGCTGGCAGCCTAAACGTGACCGTGACGCGCCGATTCAGCGTTTGCCAGGCGGGCGGGCACCCCTGGCGATGCCCAAGCCCTTGACCGGAGTCTCGGGCTTGGCGGCTGCCGTGTCACCGTCGCCGGCAGTGGCCTCCGGTGCCGCCTCGGGCTCAGCGGCAGGCGCTGCCGGAGCCGGTGCGGCGGCCTTCTTGGCGCCGGGCCGTTTGGCGCCGGCGGCCATGCCCAGGCCCTTGACCGGTGCAGCGGGCTTCGGCTCTGCTGCCGTGCTGGCCGGTTCGGTGGCCGTGCTGGCCGGCTCTGCCGCCGCGCTGGCCGGTTCCGCCGGTGCGGCGGCCGCCTTCTTGGCGCCGGGCCGTTTGGCGCCGGCGGCCATGCCGAGGCCCTTGGCGGGGGCAGCGGGAGCGGTGCCCGCGTCGGCCGGGGCCGACGCGTCGGCGGCCGGCGCCGTAGCCGGAGCGGCGGTCTTCTTGGCGCCGGGTCGTTTCGCGCCACCGGCCATACCCAGGCCCTTGACCGGGGCGGCGGCGGGGGCCTTAGCGGCCGGTTCCTCGGTGGGAGCGGCGGCGGCCGGTGCTTCGGCCGGTGCCGGAGCGCTGGCAGCCGGGGCGGGTGCCGACGGCGCGGCCGCGGCCTTGGCGGCCGACTGCTCGGCGGCGGTGCCCTTGGCCGGCAGCGTCACCGTGCTGGTGTCCAGGGACTCCAGCAGCAGCTGGGCCACGTCGCGGATCTGGACGTCGTCGCGGCCCGCGGCTTCCTTGCGGTCGTCGACGCCGTCGGTGATCATCACCCGGCAGAACGGGCAGGCGGTGGCGATGACGGTGGCACTGGTGGCCATCGCCTCGTCCACACGCTCGTGGTTGACCCGCTTGCCGATGTGCTCTTCCATCCACATCCGGGCCCCGCCGGCACCGCAGCACAGCCCGCGTTCGGCGTGCCGCGGCATCTCCACCAGGTTCGCCCCGGAGTCTTTGACCAGTTCGCGCGGCGCCGCGTACTCCTTGTTGTGCCGCCCCAGGTAGCACGGGTCGTGATAGGTGACGTCCTGGGAGACCGGCTTGACCGGAACCAGCTTCTTGTCCCGGACCAGCCGGTTCAGCAGCTGGGTATGGTGCAGCACCGTGTAGTTGCCGCCCAGCTGCGGGTACTCCCGGCCCAGCGTGTTGAAGCAGTGCGGGCAGCTGGTGATGACCTTGCGGTTCACCTGCTCCACACCCTCGAACAGCTCGTCGAGCGTCTCGACGTTCTGCGCCGCCAACTGCTGGAACAGGAACTCGTTGCCCGACCGGCGCGCCGAGTCGCCGTTGCAGGTTTCGCCGGTGCCGAGCACCAGGAACTTCACCCCGGCGACGGCCAGCAGTTCGGCGACGGCCTTGGTGGTCTTCTTGGCCCGGTCCTCATAGGCCCCGGCGCAGCCGACCCAGAACAGGTACTCGTAGCCGTCGAAGCTCTCGACGTCTTGGCCGTAGACCGGGACATCGAAGTCCACCTCGTCGATCCAGTTGGTGCGATCGCTGGCGTTCTGGCCCCACGGGTTGCCCTTGGTCTCCAGGTTCTTGAACAGCACACCCAGCTCGGAGGGGAACTCCGACTCCATCAGCACCTGGTAGCGGCGCATGTCCAGGATGTGGTCGATGTGCTCGATGTCGACCGGGCACTGTTCGACGCATGCCCCGCAGGTGGTGCACGACCACAGCACATCGGGGTCGATCACACCGCCCTGTTCAGCGGTGCCGACCAGCGGCCGGGCGGCTTGCTCGGGACCGGAGCCGCCGATGCGCTCGAAGCCCTTCTCCGGCACGTGATGGCCCGCCAGCGGCTTGGCGTCGGTGAGGTCGATGTCCATGGCCGGCGCGTCCTTGTCGCCGAGCAGGTAGGGCGCTTTGGCCATCCAGTGGTCACGCAGATCCATGATCAACAACTTGGGGCTCAACGGCTTACCGGTGTTCCAGGCCGGACACTGCGACTGGCAGCGACCGCACTCGGTACACGTCGCGAAGTCGAGCATGCCCTTCCAGGTGAAGTCGTCGATCTTGCCGCGGCCGAACACCGCGTCCTCCGGCGGGTTCTCGAAGTCGATCGGCTTGCCCTCGTACTCCATCGGCAGCAGCGGACCCAGCCCGTTGGGCAGCCGCTTGAAGGCGACGTTGACCGGAGCCAGGAAGATGTGCAGGTGCTTGGAGTGCAGCACGATGATCAGGAAGGCCAGCATGATCGCGATGTGCGCCAGCAGCATCACGGTTTCGATCCACTCGTTGGTTTCGGTGCTCAGTCCCGACATCATGTTGCCGAACAGGTGGGACAGGAACGCACCGTTGCCGTAGGGCAGGCTGCCGGTGTTGGCGCCGGCGCCGCGCAGGAAGCAGAACGTCCAGGCGACGTTGAAAATCATGAATAGGATCAGCCAGGCGCCGCCGTTGTGCGACCCGTAGAACCGGGATGCGCGTCCGTGTTCTTTGGGATTGCGGATGATCCGGATGATCGCGAAGGTCAGGATGCCCAGCGTGACCGCGACGATGAAGAAGTCCTGCAGGAAGCCCAGCGCGTTCCAGTGGCCGACGATCGGCAGCGCGAAGTGTGGGCTGAACAGCTGGCCGTAGGCCTCGATGTAGACGGTGAGCAGGACGAAGAACGCCCACATGGTGAAGAAGTGCGCGATCCCGGGGATGGTCCACTTCAGCAGCTTGCGCTGCGCGGCGACCTCGGTGACCTCGGTCTCCAGCCGGACGCCGACCTCATCGGTGCGTCCGCTGGCCGGTTGCCCGGACAAGATGAGCTTGGCCAGCCACAGGATGCGTTTGCCCGATAGGGCCACGACGACCGCCGTCATGCCCAAGCCCACGACCAGTCTGATCAGCGTCTGCGTCTCCACCGGGGTGCCCTCCCACTTGCTGGGTTACTCAACGGTAACTTGCGTAAGTTACCGGCTAGTAACTTACGCACAATGCCTGCACATAGTGACACCTGTGCGCCATTGCCCTGTGACACAGGTTGCCCTAACTCGCGCGGAGGCGGTGGGGAGTTATCGAAAAATGCCGCTTTCGGCGCCGGTCAGCCCCCGGAAGCCTCGCCGGTTGCCGGGGTGGGCACGGCCTGGGTGGTCGGCGGCGCGGCCTGAGTGGTGGTGGGTGGTGCGGCCTGTGTGGTGGTGGGCGGGGCCTGGGTGGTCGGTTGCGTCGTCGTCGGCTGCTGGGCGGTGGTGGGTTGCGTCGTCGTGGGTTGCGTGGTGGTCGGCTGCGTCGTGGTGGGCTGCGTGGTGGTGGTTGTCGGCTGGGTGGTGGTCGTCGTGGTCGACGCCGTGGTGGACGTCGACGAATCAGGGGGAGGCGCGCTGGTGTTGTCCGACGGTGGTGGCGGCGGCGGTGGCTGGATGGTGGACACCGTCGTCTCGCCGTTCGGCTGAGTCACCGTGATGGTGGTCGGCGGCGGGGCCACCGGGGTGCTCGGCTTGCTGGTCTCGGTTTGCCCGGTGCTGCTGCTGGTCAGCGTGTACGCCAGCCCGCCGGTTGCCGCCAGCGCCAGGGCGGCGGCCAGGCCGAACAGCACGATCGGCCGCTTGTACCAGGCCAGCGGTTCGGGCTCGGCGTAGGGGAGGTCACCGGAATCGGGTGCTTCGGGCGCGGGCTCCGGCGGACCGACGTGGTAGTCCTCACCGGCGTAGGGCACCGGCTCGTCGGCCGCCGAGTCGTCCTGCGACCAGGCCAGGCCCGCCGCGGGGGCCATGCCGGTGGCTGCCGCACTGGTCGGGATATCGGTGGTCGGAGCCATCCCGGTCGGGGTCATGCCGGTCGGGGCGTCGGCGGAGGGGGCCATGCTGGTGGGGGCCATGCCGGTCGGAGCGTCCAGGATCGGGCTCAGGCCGGCCGGGGCGGCGGCGGCAGCTGCCGTCGTCGCCGTGGCGTCGCCCAGCGGCCCCCGCTCGGCGAGCAGGCGCGCGCCGACGGCGGCGCTCAGCGCGGGCTGCGGCGCCGTCACCACCGGCACCCGGAACTGTTCGGAAAGTCGCGCCGCGATCAGCGGAATGCTGGCTCCGCCGCCGACAGCGGCCACGGCGGCCAGAGTTCCCGGCGCGACACGGGCACGGGCCACGACGTCGGCGACCGTCGTCAAGAATCGCGTCAGCGGTCCCGCGATCAGGGCGTCGAGTTCGGTACGGCTGAGCTGCGCCTCGCCGGCGTACCCCGGCAGATCGACCGGAATGCTGGTCACCGGCTCACTGGACAGCCGTTCCTTGGCGAGCCGGCATGCGGTCTGCAGCCGGGTCAGTGATCCGACCGCGGCGGTACTGGCCGGGTCGGTGTCGCCCTGCAGGCGGGCCAGGACGTGATTGACGATGGCCTGGTCGAGCTGCGCGCCGGCGAAATCGGCGTCGCGGACGGTGTCGGCGAGGGGGGCGAATTGGGCACCCGCGTCCACGACGGTGATGCTGGTGCCGCTGGCGCCGAAGTCGCACAACAGCAGCGCGCCGCGGGCCGGCAGTCCCGGATTCGTGCGCAGCGCGGCGATCGCGGCCGCGGCATCGGAGATCAACGCCGGCGGTGTGCCCCCGCGACTCAGGCCGGCAGATGCGGCCAGCGCCGTCCGCAGCGCCGCGATCGGATGGGGACCCCAGTGCGCCGGAACCGCCACCGCAACGGCGTCAACGTCGCCGAGCGGGCGAGCCAGCGCACCGAGGGCGTCCACCAGCAGTTGCTCGCCGCGGTACGTCGAGCCATCGGCGGCAACCAGCGGTACCGGGTCGCCGACCCGCTCGACAAACCCGCGCAGCACGAGGCCGGGGTCGCCCAGATTCGGGTTCTCGTCGGGCGTGCCGATCTCCGGGGGGCGATGGTCGAACAGCGTCAGCACCGACTGGCGCTCCACCGGTGCATGACCGGCACGTGCAGCCACCAGTTTGGTGGTGCCGATCGATATGCCCAGCGAGTCGGTCATGTGGGTGCTCCCGTGGTTGGCTGGGTTGAACTTCAACGATAACGGCCGGACGACCCTCAGTGCCGGGGCGGCAGCTCGATCACGGTCGGCAACGCCGGCAGCGTGAACTGTGTCGGCATATGCGGTAGCTGGAAGCCACCCGCGGTTGTCGTGGTGGTCGGCGCGGTTGAAGTCACCGGCGTGTCAGTCGTCTGCGGCGTGCCGGTGGTGCTCTCCGCGGTATCCGTCGTTGTCGTCGGCGCGGTGGTGGTGGTCTCCGTGGTCTGCGTGCTCGTCGTGGTGGCGGTGGTCGTCGAGGTCGTACTGAGGGTCGTCGGAGCCACCGCCGTCGTGGTGACGGTGGTCGTGACGGCGGTCGAGTGACCGGAGTCGCGGCTGACCAGTTCGACGATGCCCCAGATCACCACCGCCAGCAGGAAGGCGACGAGCGCACCCCAGACCATCAAGACACCCGGCTTGAGGTACCACGGCGCGATGGGCTCGTCGACCGGCGCCGGGTAATCGGTTGGGCCGTAGCCGCTTCCCGCCGTCGGTGACCCGTGCGGTGCGCTGCTGTAGTCGGCGTACCGCGTCGGCACGTTGTCGGGATCCTCGGGAGGTTCGTAGCGTGCCATGACGCTCGATGTTATGACCTAGTCACGGGACGCGGCGATCCAGCACCGCCTAGCGGTGCGGAGGAATCGTGATCACCGTCGGCACTTCCGGCGCGTGCGGGATCGGCGGAATCGTGATGACCGACGGCACATGCGGGAAATGATGTTCCGGCTCACTGGGCGGGGGAGCCTGCGGCGGGCCCCCGGCCGGCGGACCCGCTGGCGGGGCTTCGGCAGAGGACTCCGTCGGCGACGCCGTGGTCGTGCTGGTGGTCGTGGTTGCCGAGCTGCTTGACGAGCTCGTCGCCGACGTCGTCCTCGACGTCGTGGTGGATTTGACCGGCACCGACGGCCCCGATTCGCTGCTGGTGAACTGGATGATGCCGTAGATCAGCACCGCGATCAGGATCAACACCAGCACCAGCCATCCGACCAGGGCAGCGGGTTTGCGCCACCACGGGCTGGGAGGGCGCTGCGTGGCCAGCTGGTCGGTTTGTTCTCCCATGCCGGGATAGCCCGCATCGCCGGGTGTCTGCTGGGCGTTCACCACGTAATCGGCCCACTCGGTGGGCTGACTACCGGGAGCCCCTGGCGGGTCGAACGGACCTTGTGGGGGCCCGGACCGGGGACCAGGCGGAAATGGTGGCGGTCCAGGCGGGGGTTGATCACCGCCCATGTATCCCGCCAACTCGGTCGGCTTCTTGTCAGGGTCATCCCCAGGAGGGCCGTAGCTCGACACCCGTTCGATGGTAGCGGCTGTCGCGCGTCGCGGCGCGGCGCTGGTCCTAGCGAGCCCGCATCACTCCGGCGGCGAACACCTCCAGGTGGTCCAGGTCGGCCATGTCCAGCAGCTGCAGATACACCCGCTGTACTCCGGTTTCGGCGAACTCGCCCAGCCGATCCACGATCTGCTCCGGTGTTCCCACCAGCGGCGAATTGCTCCGCATCTCCTCGAGACCGCGGCCGATGACGGTCGCCCGCCGCGCGACCTCGGCGTCGGTGCGGCCGGCGCACAGCACAAATGATGCCGAGTAGACCATCGAGTCGGCGGGGCGGCCGGCCGCCTGCACCGCCGCCCGCACCCGCTGATATTGCGTTCGCACCACATCCGAGGAGGCGAACGGCACGTTGTACTCCGCGGCGAACTTCGCCGCCAGCGCCGGCGTGCGGGTGGCGCCGAGCCCACCGATGACGATCGGCGGATGCGGACGCTGGGCCGGTTTGGGCAGCGCCGGGGACGCGGCCAGCTGGTAGTGCCGCCCGCCGTAGTCGAAGGTCTGACCGGCTGGGGTGGTCCACAGGCCGGTGATGATGTCGAGCTGTTCGCCCAGCCGCGCGAAACGCTCTTTGAGCGACGGGAACGGGATCCCGTAGGCCTCGTGCTCACGTCCGAACCAGCCGGCACCCAGGCCGAATTCGACACGCCCGTCGCTCATGTCGTCGACCTGGGCGACCGAGATGGCCAGCGGGCCGGGGAGCCGAAACGTGCCGGAACTGACCAGGGTGCCCAGCCGGATCGACGTCGTCTCGCGGGCGATCCCGCCCAGCGTCACCCACGAATCGGTGGGGCCCGGGCCCCCGTCGCCGCTCATCGCCACGTAGTGGTCGGAACGGAAGAATGCGGAGTAGCCCAGGGCCTCGGCGGCCCGGGCGACCGCGAGCTGGTCGGCGTAGCTGGCGCCCTGCTGAGGTTCGACGAATACGCGAAAGTCCACGCTGGCCAGGCTAGCCAGGTCAGAACGTCTCCACTTTGTCGATGCTGACGAACATCCCGTGACCGGTGCGATCGTTGCTGAACCGGGTGCCGTCGATAGTGGCCGCGATCGTCCAGCCCTGCGCGGCATAGGTGCGGTAGTCGATGGTGACCGTCGGTATGGCACCGAGATTGCCCAGCACCCATGCGACGTCGCCGGCGGCGCTGATATTGACGCCGTTGGCGTGCGTCCCGTCTTTGATCGGGGAGTTGGTGAACGCCGCCTCGCAGCCGACGCTGTCGGCGTCGATCTGGCAGCGGGTCTTGCCCGATTTGGTCTCGATGAAGACGTAGCCGTTGTCGTTCGGCGTCAGCGCAATGGCGCCGCTGGGTGGCGGCGAGGTGGGCGGTGTTGTGGGCGGGACGGATGGCCGCGAGGTGGTCGGTCGCGGTGTCGGGAAGGAGGGCTCGCTCGCCGGTCCCGAGCCGGGGGCCGCGACGGGATCACCATCGACGACGGAACTGCAGCCGGCCAGCAGCGCCGCGCCGGCCAGCAGCGCCGCGCCGGCCCTGGCCAGCCCTGCCCGATCCGATACCCGCACCGTGCCCCCTGACACCGACGACTCCAGCCCTCAAGCCTACGCAATCTGTGACAGAAGTGACTGTAGTGACTCGCGGGCCAGTTGACTGTGCGCTGAGGGCGCCGTCCACTCGCACTACGTCACCGTGGACGCAGAGTGACCGGGTTGGGCGGGTTACCCCGCGAAAGTCGGGCGCATCATCACGGTGGGGCGGAACCCGTACTTGGGACCCGCGCCGGCGGCTCCACCGCCCATGCCTGCCAGCGGCATCCCGCCCAGCAGGTTTCCGGCACCGCCCGTCTCCGGGGTGACGACAGGATGGTTGACCGGCAGCTGGGTGGTTCCCGCCGCGATGGCCGGGCCGGCCGCGGAGGTCCAGGCTGGCGGCACCGACAGCCCGCCGACCGGGGCGGCATTACCCACACCCGCCGACAACGCGCCGCCGCCCAGCATTCCGCCGAGGCCGGGCGCTGCCTCCGCCGCCGCCTTGGCGCCGTCGGTGGCGGCCTTGGCGGCGGCAGGCGCGAGGGCCTTCCCCAGCGTCAAGAAGTGGGTGGACATACCGGTGCCGCGGTAGACCGCCGCGATGGTGTTCTGAGCCGGGCTGGCGTAGTCCTTCCACAACCCGATCAGCGGATCGTCCTCCAGCAGCTTCGACAGCGTCGGCAGCGTGGTATTCGTCGCCGCCGGCGAGGCCAGAGCTTGCAACTCTTGGGGCACCGAGGACAGCACCTTGGATCCGGCCGCGTCGGTGCCGGTGGCGGCGGCCTGCGCGACCGCGCCGGCCTGAGCGGCCTGACCGGCCGGGCTGGCGGTCTCCGTGGGCCGGGTGAACGGTGTGACCTCGGCGGCCGGCGCGGCCTGACCGGCGTAGCCGTACATCGCGGTGCTGTCCTGGGCCCACATCTCGGCGTATTGAGCCTCGAGCTGCGTGATCAGCGGCGTGTTCTGGCCGAGCACGTTGGTCGCCGTCGCCTGCATCAACTGGGCGCGGTTGGCGCCGACCAGTGCCGGCGGGACGGTGGCGGTGAACGCGGTCTCGTATGCGCCCGCCGCGGACCGGGCCGACCTGGCGGCCTGCTCGGCCTGCGCGGCGGTGGTGCGCATCCATGCCACGTAGGGCTTGGCCGCCTCGGCCATCCGTGCCGAGGCCGGGCCCAGCCACTCCTCGCCGCTGAGTTGGAGGATGATCCGCTCGTAGTCAGTTGCCGCGGAGTCCAATTCGGCAGCCAGCATGTTCCAGGCCGAAGCCGCGCTCATCATCGATCCCGACCCGGAACCGGCGTACATCCGCGCTGAGTGGACCTCCGGGGGCAGCGCTCCGAAATCCAGCATGTCCGCGCCTCAGCTGGACGCGGCAGCGTTGATGGCTTCGGTGGCGGCGTACGAGTTGCCGCTGAAGCCCAACATGTTGACGAACATGTCGTGGATCGCCGTGGCCTGCGCGGTGACCGCCTGATACATCTGCGCGTGCGTGGTGAACTGCGTTGCGAGCAGTGCCGAGACCTCGTCGGCGGCCGGGGGCATGACACCCGTGGTGGCCGTCGCGGCGGCGGCATTCTGTGCGGCCAGCGCCGACCCGATGGCAGCCAGGTTGTGGGCCGCGGCCGTCAGCCCGTCCGGCTGGGTGGTCACGAACGACACGTTGATTCTCCTCACGGTTCAGGTCTCCGCGATCTGCGAGAAACCGTCCTACGGCGAGGTTAGAGCGAAAGTGCCCGGAAGTGCATCACTGGTGACAACTGTTCACAAGACCGTACGCAATGTTCATCTGAGTGAACTCTAGAACATAAATCGATACATCAGTCCACCAAAGTAGACCGTGGTTGAGGATTCCTGAATAGTGGGTCGCGTCCAGCTCGTGAAGGGGAACCAACTAAGTGGATTACGGGGCGCTGCCGCCGGAAGTCAACTCGGGCCGCCTGTACGCCGGCCCCGGGTTGGGGCCGATGCTGGCCAACGCTGCGGCCTGGGACGCATTGGCCACCGAGTTGTACAGCACCGCCGCGGCGTGCGGCGCCGCACTCTCCGAGCTCACCACCCGGTGGTCGGGCCCGTCGTCTGCATCGATGACCGCGGCCGCGACGCCTTATCTGGACTGGCTGACCACAACCGCCGGCCAAGCCGAGCAGACGGCCATGCAGGCCAGGTCGGCGGCCGCCGCCTACGAGGCGGCCTTCGCGATGACGGTTCCCCCACCGGTGATCCTGGCGAACCGTCTGCAGCTGATGACGTTGATCGCGACGAACTTCTTCGGCCAGAACCTGCCGGCGATCGCGGCGACCGAGGCGCACTACGCCGAGATGTGGGCGCAGGATGCTGCCGCCATGTATGCCTACGCCGACGTTTCGGCGGGCGCCTCGGCGCTGCGTCCCTTCGACGAACCGCCGCCCACCGCCAATCCGGCAGGTCAGGCCGGTCAGGCCACCGCGGTCGCCAATGCCACCACCAACACGACGTCGCAGTCCGCAGGCGCCGGATCGGCGCTGGGTCAGGCTTTGGCTGCAACGTCATCGGAAGACGCAGAGAAGACGTGGAAGTTCCTGCTCGACGCCTACAACATCGACGCTCAGGTGTATTACAACTCCGCGGGCAGCTGGGAACACTTTCTGAAGATCTGGGCCGGTGAGCTGCCGGCGGCTGCCAGCGCCACGGCCAACTCCGCGGGTTTGCCGGGGTTGAGCGGATTGCTGGGCGGCGTGCCCGGTGGGTCGCCGCTCGCCTCCGCCGCCGTCGGTTCCTCAGGCAGTGTCGGCAAGTTGTCGGTGCCGCCGGCGTGGAGCGCGTCGGCGCTGCCGTCGAATCCGGCCGGCGGTGCGGCCCCGGTCAGCGCGGCTGCTGCCGGACCGCGAGCCGACGGGCTGCTGCGCGGTATACCGCTGGCGGGTACCGGCGCCCGGCGATCCGGCGGGGTGATCGGTCAGCGCTACGGGTTCCGTCAGATTGTGATGTCACGCCCGGTAGTGGGCGGTTAGCCTGCGCCTAACGGCCGGGCGTGAACCAGGCCACCTTGGCTCGCCAGGAGCGGGCCGAGGCGTATGCGAAGCCGGTGGCACCCAGACACGCGCATATCCACACCGGCAGGGCGATATCGATGTGGGCGAACGCCGTCACGATCTGGATCACGTTGGCCGCCACGCCGAATCCGGCCGCGATCAGGTAGAGGTCGACGGTCTCCCTCGAGCGGGGATCGGTGCGCAGGATCAGCAGCACCCGCCCGGCGTAGGAGAGCAGATAGATCAACAGCCCACCCATCACCAGCCAGTAGGCCCCCAGCCAGAAGTCGCTGACGGGGGCGGCGAACAGGTCGGGGTGATGGCGCTCGTCGGCGATCACGAACACGACGACCAACAACGGCACGCCGATCCACAGCGGCCGCCCGACATGTTTGCGCAGCAGCCCACGCACGTGGGTTTCGTTGGTCAACCGGGTCAACCCGTGCTGGATGATCGCGGTCACCGCGAAGATCCAGCAGATGTGGCCGAGGAGATGTTGCACGTTCCACAGCCCGACGATGTGGTGCAGCGGCGGCCCCAGCACGGCCGACGCCCAGTGCGACATCAGCAGCACCGCGCAGCCCTGCAGGGCGATATTGAGGGTGGCGCCCGCTTCCCAGCGCGAACGCCAGGTGTCGCGACGGATCCACAGGCTGCACAGAATCGCCGCCAACGTAGCGGAGACGAGTGCGCTGGTCGGCAGCATCGAATTAATAGTTTCTTCCGGGCGGACGGCGCTCAGATGGGCGGCGTGCTGGGGTCAGGGCGAAGGTCACGCAACCGGGGCGTATCCGTGGTCGATTGGACGTACTCGGCGACCGATTCGGACTCGATGAGCCCGTAACGAATCTGTAGGTCAACAGGATTCAGGCCGAAATACTTGGCCACTCTGATCAGGTTGTCGGCGGTGATCAGCCGACCTTCGCGCGCCGCCTTGTAGTAGGCGGACTTCCGGTATCCGAAGGCTTCGTAGACTTCGGTGGCTGCCAGCGGCCTGCCTACCAAATAGGGCAGCACGACCGCCGGGTCTTTGCCGCTATCGTCCATGTTCATGGACGATAGACCGGTCCGGTAGACGTCGCAATGCGACGAGACATCGCGCTTTCCCGTTCGGCGCGCCGGCGCGGCGAGCTGCCGTGATTTGCGGCGATGACGCAGGTGGGGCGCACGACCGTCAGGGCACGTCGCGGAAGGCGAGGGCGAACCCGGCCACCGCGACCACGGCGGCGATGGCGTAGCCCACGATCGACCACCAACCGGCGTGCAAGTGGGCGGTGACGGCCACCACCGCGATGGCCAAAAACACCAGCGCCATCCCGTACAGCGGAGGTCTGGCCGCGTAGCGGTTACGGTCCGGACGGCTCATGCGGTACCTGATTTCTCCGTGGTGGAAGCGACCCGGTCACGGACCAGGTACCACCCGCCGACCAACGCCAAGGGCACGACCAACATCGCGACGCGGATCCATCTGCCGTACTCGGGCGCGCACATCATCAACACCAGGACCGTCGCCAGGAAGGCCAACGTCACATAGCCGCTGTAGGGGGCCAGCGGCATCTTGAACGTCGGCCGCTGCAGCGCTCCCGTCTGCGTCATCTTGAAGAACCGCAGCTGGCAGGCCACGATCGTGGCCCACGCCGCGATAACCCCCAACGCGGCAATGTTGAGGACGATCTCGAAAGCGTGTTCTGGGACGACGGCGTTGAGCGCCACACCCAACAACCCGATGGCGCCGGTCAGCAGGATGCCGCCGTAGGGCACGCCGGTTTTGGACAACGGCGCGGTGAATCGGGGGCCGCTGCCGTTGACCGCCATCGACCGCAGAATCCTGCCGGTGGAGTACAGGCCGGCGTTCAGGCTGGAGAACGCCGCGGTCAGCACCACCACGTTCATCATGGTGCCAGCTCCCGCGAAACCGATCTTGGAGAAGAAGGTGACAAACGGGCTCTGATGCGGCTGATATGCGGTGTACGGCAGTAGCAGGGACAACAGCACCAGCGACCCGACGTAGAAGATGGCGATACGGGCCACCACCGAGTTGATGGCGCGCGGCATGATCTTGTCCGGTTCCGCCGTCTCGCCGGCAGCGGTGCCGACCAACTCGACGCCGGCGTAGGAGAACACCACTCCGGAGGTGACCAGCACCAGCGGCAGCAGGCCGGTCGGGAGGAAGCCCTCGCCCCCGGTCCACAGGCTCAAACCGGTGGTGTGGTCGTCCACCGGGTAGCGCCCGCCCAAGAAGATCGTTCCGACCACCAAGAACGCCAACAGCGCGAGCACCTTGATCAGGGCCGCCCAGAACTCCAGCTCACCGAACAACTTCACCGAGATCAGGTTCAGCGACACCACGGCCACCAGCGCGATCAGCGCCAAGGCCCACTGCGGGACGACCTGGACCGCATCCCAGTAGTGGAAGTAGGTCGCTATTGCCGTGGTGTCGACGATCCCGGTCATGGCCCAGTTCACGAAGTACATCCAGCCGGCGACGAACGCCATCTTCTCGCCGTAGAACTCGCGGGCATAGGAAACGAAGGACCCCGAGGTGGGACGGTGCAGCACCAGCTCGCCGAGGGCACGCAAAATCAGGAAAACGAACGCCCCGCAGATTCCGTAGACCACGAACAGCCCGGGCCCGGCTTCATGCAGGCGCCGCCCGGCGCCCAGAAACAACCCGGTGCCGATCGCGCCGCCGATCGCGATCATCTGCAACTGTCGGGGGTGCAGGTCCTTGTGGTAGCCCTCGTCCTCGCGGGTGAGCCGGTCTTCGTCGGCGGGGCCGAGGGCGCTGGGTGGCATCGGGCTCCTGTCGGTGGGATTGCGCGCAAGGCTATCCGACCGGGCGCGCGGACGCCGCGCACGCTGCTACATTCGCCGACATCCGGACGCGCGTCGAAAAGAGGACACCAGATGGCCGGTTCCAGCGGGTTGCTGTTCAATCCCAACCGTTATGACCCTCAGCATTTCGACCCGCAGACCCGTCGGTTGCTGCGGGCCACCATCGACTGGTTCGAGAAACGGGGCAAAACCCGGCTGTTGGCCGACGACCTGGACGCTGTGTGGGTGTCCGATTTCCTGGAGTTCATCAAGGACGAGCGGATCTTCGCGACGTTCCTGACGCCCTCGGAGTTCGGCGGGGCCGACCCCGACAAACGATGGGACACCGCGCGTAACGCGGCGCTGAGCGAGATCTTCGGGTTCTACGGGCTCTCGTACTGGTACGCCGAACAGGTCACCATCCTGGGGCTTGGCCCGGTCTGGCAGAGCGACAACATCAAAGCCAAGCAGCGCGCCGCCGACCAACTCGAGGCCGGCGGGGTGATGGCCTTCGGGCTGTCCGAGCGTGAGCACGGCGCCGACATCTACAACACCGACATGCTGCTGACCCCGGCCGGCGACGAGGAGGGCGTGGTCTTTCGGGCGTCGGGGCAGAAGTACTACATCGGCAACGGCAACGCCGCGGGCATGGTGTCGGTGTTCTCCCGACGCACTGACGTCGACGGCGCCGACGGCTACGTCTGGTTTGTCGCCGACAGCGCCCACGAGAAATACCGGTTGATCGGCAACGTGGTGCACGGCCAGATGTACGTCAGCAATTTCGCCCTCGAGGGCTACCCGGTGCGCGAGGAGGACATCCTGTGCACGGGACCCGAGGCGTTCTCGGCGGCGCTCAACACCGTCAACGTCGGCAAGTTCAACCTGTGCAGCGCCTCGATCGGCATGTGCGAGCACGCGTTCTAC
Source organism: Mycobacterium sp. NGS50 (assembly GCF_059812545.1). Lineage (NCBI taxonomy): Bacteria > Bacillati > Actinomycetota > Actinomycetes > Mycobacteriales > Mycobacteriaceae > Mycobacterium > Mycobacterium sp. NGS50. Next base: position 135,168 of record NZ_JCALCW010000003.1, on the reverse strand, counting down.
GAGGCGATCAGTCACGCCAACAACCGCATCCTCTACGGCAACCCGGTCACCGACTTCCCGCACGTGCGCGCCAGTTTCGTCGACGCCTACGCCCGGCTGGTCGCCATGAAGCTGTTCAGCGACCGCGCCATCGACTATTTCCGCAGCGCCAGCCGAGACGATCGCCGCTACCTGCTGTTCAACCCGGTCACCAAGTCCAAGGTCACCTCCGAAGGCGAGAAGGTCGTAACCCTGCTCTGGGATGTACTGGCGGCCAAGGGTTTCGAGAAGAACACCTACTTCAGCCAGGTTGCCCGCCTGATCGGCGCATTGCCGCGCCTGGAAGGCACGGTGCACGTCAACGTCGCGCAGATCCTGAAATTCATGCCCAACTATCTGTTCAACCCGGCCGAATATCCCGAGATCGGCACCCGCACCGATCCGGCCGACGATGTGTTCTTCTGGGCGCAGGGTCCGGCCCGGGGCGCCTCGAAGGTGCAGTTCGCCGACTGGGCCGCGGTCTACCAGCAGTTCCTGGACATCCCCAACGTGGCCGCCTTCTACGAGCAGGCGTCCGCGCTGCGGGAGCTGGCGGCGACGGCGGCGCCCGACACCGACCAGCAGCGCGACCTGGACTTCATGCTCGTCATCGGGCACCTGTTCACGCTCGTCGTCTACGGCCAGCTGATTCTGGAGCAGGCCCGGCTGACCGGGTTGGACCGCGACCTGGTGGACCAGATCTTCGACGTGCAGGTCCGCGACTTCTCCGCGTACGCGGTGTCCCTGCACGGCAAGGCGAGTTCGACGTCGGCTCAACAGCAGTGGGCGCTGTCCGCGGTGCGTAAGCCGGTCACCGACCCCGGCCGGTTCGACCGGGTGTGGACGCAGGTGGCGGCCTACGACGGTGTCTACGCCATGCGTCCATGACCCTGCGCCGCTCGGCGCTGATAAAAAAATATTGACTACTTATTATTTCTGGCGCACGCTGGACCCATGACGCCGATCCGAACCCGGCGAACCCAGGGCGAGCGGACAGCCGCGACGCGCCGGGCACTGCTCGACGCGGCGTTGGACGCGTTGGTGGAGGTCGGATTCAAGGGGACCACCACCACCGAGGTGGCCCGTCGCGCCGGGGTGTCGGTGGGTGCGTTGCAGGGGCACTTCCCGACGAAGTCCGAACTCCTCTCGGCTGCCATCACCTATTCACTGGACCGCCGGGTCGAGGAGTTCGCGGTGCTGATGGCCGGCCTCGATGCGTCGGCGGACAAGCTGGACGAGGCGGTCGACCTGTTGTGGTCGATGTTCTCCGGACCGACTTTCGCCGCCGCGCACGAGCTGTGGATGGCCGCGCGAACCGACCCGGATCTGGCGCCCGCGGTCATCGCGACCGATCGGGAGTTCGCGGCGGCCTGTGAACGTGTCCATGCCCAGCTGTTTCCCGAGCGTGCGTTTGCGGACGGATCGCTGAATCCGGCGATCGGTCTGCAGATGATCTTCGCGCTGATGAACGGCCTGGCCGTCGCACGACTGATCGACGGCTACGAGCCGCTGGCGACCGGCGACATCCTCGAGACCTTCAAGGCGATGGTGCGCCCGATGCTCACCGCCAACCAACCCGAGGGGGCACCATGACGACACCGGTTGTGCGTGCGCGTCGCATCCGATTCTCTTACCCCACCGGATCACTCGACCGGCATTTCGTGCAGGGCGACCCCGTGATGAGTCACATCGTCGCCCATCTGTCGGCGGTGTTTCCCGAGGGCGAGGACTTTTTCGTGCGCTCGGTGCGGCGCTTCGCCGATCAGGTCACCGACCCCGAGTTCAAGCCGCGTGTGCAGGGCTTCATCGGCCAAGAGGTCACCCATGGGCGTGAGCATCGGGCGCTCAACGAACGCCTGGACCAGATGGGCTACCCCGCGGGTCGGGTCGACCGAATGGTCGGCCGCAATCTCAAGTGGCTCGAACGACGGGCGTCGCCGCTGACCTGCCTGGCCATGACGGCGGCGCTCGAGCACTTCACGGCGGTGCTGGCCGAAACGCTGCTGAGCGACGAGCGGGCACAGGCTCTACTCGGCTCGACGGAGGTGCGGTCGCTGTTGCTGTGGCACGCACTCGAGGAGTCCGAGCATCGCTCGGTCGCGTTTGACGTCTACCGCGCGGTCGGTGGCAGCGAAAGGCGACGCATTTGGACGATGCGGATCATTCGATTCGATTTCGTCATCAGTGTGGCGGTTTTCTCGCTCATCTCGTTGCTGGGCGACCGCGCGTCTCGCAACCCGGTCCGGCTGTTGCGCAGCCTGACCGCATTGCGGCACTCGCCGTTCCTCACACGTGCGGTGATGCGCCGGATCTTCGCCTACACCAAGCCCGGTTTCCATCCCGACGACTGCGACAACACCGCTTTGCTGCGGCAGTGGACCGCCGAACTGTTCGGCGAACAGGGAACACTGGCCGACCATCTCTACTGATGGCCTGGTCTCATGGCTGAGCGAGCAGCGCGGGTCGACGACGTGCATCAGATCGCCGCGTCGATGCCGCACGTCACCAGAATCGAAGGGCCGAAAGGCAACTCGATATATCAGGTGGGCGGAAAATCATTCGTGTTCTTTCGTACCCCGCGACCCGACGCGAAGGACCCGGTGACCGGGGAGCCCTATCCGGACGTCATCGTTATCTGGGTCGAGTCCGACAGCGACAAGCTCGCCCTCATCCAGGACCCGGCGACGCCGTTTTTCACCACCGACCATTTCAATGGGCATCTGTCGGTCCTGGTTCGGGCCGCGGAACTACCCGCCATCACCAGAACCGAACTGGCCGAGGTGATTCAGGACGCCTGGTTGTCGCGAGCCTCGCAGCGACGTCGGACAGCCTGGCTGGCCGCCCGCGGTGACGACTAGATTCAGCTTGATGGGCAAGCGGATTGTCGTGGTGGGCGCCGGCATCGCCGGGTTGGCGACTGCGATCGGACTGCAACAGCGCGGTCACCACGTCACCGTCGTCGAACGGCGCACCGACACGTCGACCGGCGCGGGGATCAGCATCTGGCCCAATGCCCTGGCCGCGCTGGACCGCCTCGGACTCGGAGACGCGGTGCGCGCCGCGGGTGGCCGGATCACCGCAGGTGCGGTGCGCTGGTATGACGGAACGTGGCTGCGCCGCCCCGCGGCCGAACGGATCGTCACCGCGCTCGGCGAACCGCTTGTGGTGGTGCAGCGTTCGGTGCTGCGCGACATCCTCACCGATGCGGTGGCCGCGGACACCATCGAGTACGGGCTGAGCGCCACCGAGGTTGTGGTCACCGCTGACGGTGTGCGCCTTGAGCTGTCCGATGCCACGGCACGTACCGCCGATGCGGTCGTCGGTGCCGACGGCACCCACTCGGTGGTGGCAGAGCACCTCAACGGCCCGCTGCGGCAGCGCTACGCCGGCTACACCGCCTGGCGTGGGATCGCCTCCTATGTCATGGATCCGGATGCGGCTGGCGAAACGTTGGGGCCGGGCGCCGAAACCGGTCATGTCCCGTTGGGTCCGAACCTGACCTACTGGTTCAGCACTGAGCGGGCGGCCGAGGGGCGGCGAGCGCCGGACGGGGAGCTGGCCTACCTGCGGGCCAGGCTCGCCCACTGGGCCGACCCCATCCCGAGCATGCTGGCCGCGACCGACCCCGCCGATGTGTTGCGCGACGATCTCTACGACCGCGCTCGCGCGCGTCAGTGGGCTCGCGGACCCGTGGTGCTGGTCGGCGACGCCGCCCATCCCATGCGCCCGCACCTCGGCCAGGGCGGCTGCCAGGGACTCGAAGACGCCGCCATCCTGGCCGCGTGCGTCGACCAGGCGGCCGACCTGCCCGCCGCGTTCGCCCGGTTCGCCGCCATTCGGCGGCCGCGGGTGACACCGCTGGTCCGGGAGTCGGCCCGGATCGGCAAGGCGGTCAACGCGCGCCCAGATTTCGTGAGTGCCGTCCTCAGCCGCGCCACCGTGCTGGTCCCAGAAGCACTGCTGATGCGACACCTGGCATCGGTGGCCGGGCGTTCCGCGTTTGTGCTGTCGACCTAGCGCCGAGCAGACGCAAAATTGCACGATTTGAGCCCGCATCGTGCAATTTTGCGTCTACTCGGCGAGCCCGGGCTTAGCGGCCAATTCGTGACAAAAGTTCCGCATGGTGGTCAAAAGTCGCCTTAAGCGGATAAACGTCGCATAAATAGAGTGGAAATATTCCTTGTTGTCAGCTAGCTCAATTGTTAGGCTTTGCTCAGGCTTTCAACAGCCTGTTCCGGGGGGAGGGGGTCTTCTTTAGCGATGAAGCGGCAGGTCGCGGCCACGCCTCGCGGTCCGACAGCACCAAGGTCATGGGAAACATCGTGAAAGGCATTAAGGATGAACATTCGTAAGATCGCCGTGATCGGCGGCTTCGCGGCCGGGGCGGCATTGGCATTGGCGCCGCTGGCATCGGCCGCCACCGACCCCCTCGCCGACATTCTCAACGCGGAGATCGCGTCGATGAACTCCACCTTCAACTTCGACGCCCTTCTGGCGGGTGTCAGCGACAAGGTCATTCCGCCCTCCGACACCAACCCGTTCGCCACCATCCCGCTGGAATGGGCGCCCAACCAGGCATATATCAACGCACACCCGACGGATACGGTGAACCTGACGTTGGATCGTCTGCTGTACGGCTCCGACCCGATCGCCAACGCCTCCGGGGATCCCGGCGCGTACAACGTGATGAACGGCGCGACCGCCGAGTTCGACAACATGTTCAACGTCGAGTGGTATTCGCTGCTGCACGGCGGCCTTCTGACCGGCTTCAGCCCGGACGATGTGTTCGGATCGGAGAGCGTGATCAACGCCGCACTGGCGGTCCAGGACGGCGTCGTCACGGCCACCGCGGCCGAAGCCGCCCAGGCCTTCTTCAATGCCGGGTGGGACGACATGCTCGGGTACTACAGCCTGCCCTGGCCCTGATCCCTCGCTGACAAGGCAGCCCCCGCTTCGGTGGGGGCTGCTTTGCGTTCGGGGCAGCCGAGCGCGTTCCGGGAACAAAACCGCCACCCCCTGTCGTTGAGCCCATCGACAAGTTGAGTAGACCAGACTCAAGGCTGGCTTGACAGCCACCCCACGGCGCAGGCAGGCTTGAGCGCAGTCCACTCAGACACCCATACGTCTATCAGGGAGGAAACACCATGGCTCGTGCGGTCGGAATCGACCTCGGGACCACCAACTCTTGCGTCGCGGTACTGGAGGGCGGCGACCCCGTCGTCGTAGCCAACTCCGAGGGCTCGCGCACCACCCCGTCGGTGGTGGCGTTCGCCCGCAACGGCGAAGTGCTGGTCGGACAACCCGCCAAGAACCAGGCGGTCACCAACGTCGACCGCACCATCCGCTCGGTCAAACGCCACATGGGCACCGACTGGAACGTCGAGATCGACGGCAAGGACTACACCGCGCAGGAGATCAGCGCCCGGGTGCTGATGAAGCTCAAGCGCGACGCCGAGGCCTACCTCGGTGAGGACATCACCGACGCGGTGATCACCGTGCCCGCCTACTTCAACGACGCGCAGCGGCAGGCCACCAAGGAAGCCGGCCAGATCGCCGGCCTGAACGTGCTGCGCATCGTCAACGAGCCGACCGCGGCCGCGCTGGCCTACGGCCTGGACAAGGGCGAGAAGGAACAGACCATCCTGGTCTTCGACCTCGGTGGCGGCACCTTCGACGTGTCGCTGCTGGAGATCGGCGAGGGCGTCGTCGAGGTGCGGGCCACCTCCGGCGACAACCACCTCGGTGGCGACGACTGGGACGACCGCGTCGTCGACTGGTTGGTCGAGAAGTTCAAGGCCACCTCCGGCATCGACTTGACCAAGGACAAGATGGCCATGCAGCGGCTGCGTGAAGCCGCCGAGAAGGCCAAGATCGAACTGTCGTCGAGCCAGTCGACGTCGATCAACCTGCCCTACATCACCGTCGACGCCGACAAGAACCCGTTGTTCCTCGACGAGCAGCTGACCCGCGCGGAGTTCCAGCGGATCACCCAGGACCTGTTGGATCGCACCCGCAAGCCGTTCCAGTCGGTGATCGCCGACGCCGGTATCTCGGTCTCCGAGATCGACCACGTGGTGCTGGTGGGTGGTTCCACCCGCATGCCCGCGGTGACCGATCTGGTCAAGGAGCTGACCGGCGGCCAGGAGCCCAACAAGGGCGTCAACCCCGACGAGGTTGTCGCGGTGGGTGCCGCGCTGCAGGCCGGCGTGCTCAAGGGTGAGGTCAAAGACGTTCTGCTGCTGGACGTCACGCCGCTGTCGCTGGGGATCGAAACCAAGGGTGGCGTGATGACCAAGCTCATCGAGCGCAACACCACCATCCCGACCAAGCGGTCGGAGACCTTCACCACGGCCGACGACAGCCAGCCGTCGGTGCAGATCCAGGTCTATCAGGGTGAGCGTGAAATCGCCGCGCACAACAAGCTGCTCGGTTCCTTCGAGCTGACCGGCATCCCGCCGGCCCCGCGCGGTGTGCCGCAGATCGAGGTCACCTTCGACATCGACGCCAACGGCATCGTGCACGTCACCGCCAAGGACAAGGGCACCGGCAAGGAGAACACGATCAAGATCCAGGAGGGCTCCGGCCTGTCCAAGGAGGAGATCGACCGGATGATCAAGGACGCCGAGGCGCACGCCGAGGAGGACCGCAAGCGGCGCGAGGAAGCCGACGTCCGCAACCAGGCCGAGTCGCTGGTCTATCAGACCGAGAAGTTCGTGAAGGAACAACGTGAGGCCGAGGGCGGATCCAAGGTTCCCGAGGACACCCTGACCAAGGTGGAGGCCGCGATCGCCGACGCCAAGACGGCGTTGGGGGGCACCGACATCTCCGCGATCAAGTCGGCGATGGAGAAGCTGGGTGTCGAGTCGCAGGCCCTGGGGCAGGCGATCTACGAGGCCACCCAGGCCGAGCAGGCGGCCGGTGGCGCCGACTTCGGCGGTGCCGGTGGTGCGGATGACGTCGTGGACGCCGAGGTTGTCGAGGACGACCAGGAGCCCAAGTGACCGAGGACGAACCGATCACTGTTACCGACAAGCGGCGCATTGACCCGCAGACCGGTGAGGTACGCGACAGCGCCTCCGGTCCGGCCCCTGGTGGGCCGGCACCGGAGGCGGCTGCCGGCGAGCCGGCGGTCGACCAGGTCGCCGAACTCACCGCAGACCTGCAGCGGGTTCAGGCCGACTTCGCCAACTACCGCAAGCGGGCGCTGCGCGATCAGCAGGCGGCCGCCGAGCGGGCCAAGGCGGCGGTGGTGACCGAGCTGTTGGGCGTCCTCGACGACCTGGATCGGGCACGCAGCCACGGCGACCTGGAGTCCGGGCCGCTGAAGTCGGTCGCCGACAAACTGTCCGGCGTGCTCAGCGGGATGGGCCTGGCCGCCTTCGGGGCCGAGGGCGACGACTTCGACCCGATGCTGCACGAAGCCGTCCAGCACGAAGGCGGCGGCGGGCACCCGGTCATCGGCACGGTGATGCGCCACGGCTACACGCTCGGCGACCAGGTGCTGCGCCACGCCATGGTCGGTGTTGTCGACACCGTCGCCCCAGAAGCGGCCGACACACCCGATAACGACGCCCAATCGGGCGAACAGGACGCAGAATCAGAATCGCCGGACGGTTAACGACCGACCGGTCGGTGTATGAGCTTTACTCCGCAGAAAGGGGGTGACGCACCATGGCCCAACGGGAATGGGTAGAGAAGGACTTCTACAAGGAGCTCGGCGTCGCCCCCGACGCCGAACCCGGCGAGATCAAGCGGGCGGCCCGAAAGCTGCTCGCCGAGAATCACCCGGACCGAAACCCGGGCAACAAGGCAGCCGAAGAACGCTACAAAGCGGTGTCGGAGGCCAAGGAAGTGCTGACCGACGAGGCCAAGCGCAAGGAGTACGACGAGACGCGCCGGCTGTTCGCCGGTGGCGGTTTCCGGCGCCGCTTCAACGCCGGCAACGGCGGCGGCAACTTCGGCGGGTTCAGCACCGGCGGTGACGGCGCCGAGTTCAACCTCAACGATCTGTTCGACGCGGCCGGCCAGACCGGCGGCGCCAACATCGGTGACCTGTTCGGTGACCTGTTCGGGCGCGGCGCGAGTCCGCGGCGTACCCGGCCCCGGCGCGGCAACGACCTGGAGACCGAAGCGGAGCTGAATTTCCTGGAGGCCACCAAGGGGGTGGCGATGCCGTTGCGGCTGACCAGCCCGGCCCCGTGCACCAACTGTCATGGCAGCGGCGCGCGCCCGGGAACCAGCCCGAAGGTGTGCGCCACCTGCAACGGCTCCGGGGTGGTCAACCGCAACCAGGGGGCGTTCGGCTTCTCCGAACCGTGCACCGACTGCCGTGGCAGCGGATCGATCATCGAGCACCCGTGCACCGAGTGCAAAGGCACCGGGGTGGCGACCCGCACCCGCACCATCAACGTCCGGATTCCACCGGGTGTCGAAGACGGGCAACGGATTCGGCTGGCCGGGCAGGGCGAGGCCGGCCTGCGCGGCGCCCCGTCCGGTGACCTGTATGTGACCGTGCACGTGCGGCCCGACCAGGTCTTCGGCCGCGACGGCGACGACCTGACCGTCACCATTCCGGTCAGCTTCACCGAGCTGGCCTTGGGCGCAACGCTTTCGGTGCCGACCCTGGACGGCAAGGTCGGGGTTCGGGTGCCCAGTGGCACCGCCGACGGTCGCATCCTGCGGGTGCGCGGCCGCGGTGTGCCCAAGCGCGACGGCGGCAACGGGGACCTGCTGGTCACCGTGAAGGTGGCGGTGCCGCCGAACGTGGAGGGGGCCGCCAAGGAAGCCCTGGAGTCCTACGCCGCCGCGGAGCGGGCGAGCGGCTTCGACCCCCGGGCCGGATGGGCGGGTAATCGGGTATGAACCGAAAAGAGGAGTCCCGGACCTTCCTGATCTCGGTGGCCGCCGAGTTGGCCGGCATGCACGCCCAGACGCTGCGCACCTACGACCGGCTCGGCCTCGTCAGCCCGCAGCGCAGTTCCGGTGGTGGACGGCGGTATTCGCAGCATGACGTGGATCTGCTGCGTGAGGTGCAGCGGCTCTCCCAGGACGAGGGCGTCAACCTGGCCGGCATCAAGCGGATCATCGAGCTGACCAATCAGGTCGACGCGCTGCGCCTGCGGCTCAAGGAGATGTCCGACGAGGTGGAGTCGTTGCGCGCCAACCAGCGTCGCGAGATTGCGGTGCTACCCAAGTCCACCGCCGTGGTGGTCTGGCAGCCCCGGCGCTGATTTCTTCTCGTTGACCCTGCGCCCACGGCGCGGCGCACTCGCACTTTTGCGCCGTAGGCGCAGAGTCAGCGGATCTGGATCGTGAACTGCGTCGTCGTGGGCTCGCCCGGCCGCACAACCCGGTAACCGCCACGGCGCAGCGCATCGGTCGGTGCGGCCATCGGCTCGAAACACACCACATCCTCGCTGCGAGGTGCGTAGATCTGCGCGGCAAGATAGCCGTGGTCGAAGCGCACCTCAATCCGCCGTCCGCCGCCGGACACCGCGAAACCCGCGCCGTCGGCAACGTGATCGAATCCGTCGTCGAACACGCTGTCGCCCAGCATTTCCGACGTCTGCGGCCAATCCGATACGGCACCGGTCGGCAACCCCCGGTCGTCGAGAGCCAGCCGCCGCATCGGCGGGGTCTCGATCCGCCACTGCGGGCGGGCCACATCCGGAAGCCGAAGGTAGGGATGGAATCCGAAACACAGCGGGACGTCGCGGTCGGCGGTGGCGGCCACGGTGGTGCGCACCCGCAACGTCCGGTCCAGCAGTCGCACCGCGACGGTCAGCAGATGGGGAAACGGGAACACCGCCAACAGATCGGCGTCGGCCCCGAAATCCAACTCGGCAACGAGTTCGTTCGACGACTCGGTCGTCACGCGCCAACCCCGATAGCCGGCCAGCACACCGTGGATCGGTAAACCGTTGGGATCGGCGCGCACCCCGTTGCGGCCCGGCGTCACGTCGACGCGGGTGCGGTCGGCGCGGTAGCTGTTGCCGTCCAGCCGATTCGCCCAGGGATACAGGATGGGGATGCCCATCGTCTTGGCGTCGCGGACATATGCGTCCAGCCCGCGTCGCTGGCCGAGGAGCTCCACGCCGGCATCGGTCAGCGACGTGCCGATCATCCCGGCGTCCGGAACGAACTGGGCCGCTACCGGTGAGGTCGGGTCGCGCAGTGTGACGATGTGCATCGCGCCAGCCTAACCGCGCAACTCAGCTCGACAGCGGATCGTACTGAATATGTTCCGGCGGAGCACCTTTAGCGACCAGCGCGTCGTTGGTGGCGATCACCATCTCGGGTCGTCCGCAGATCAGGATCTGCCGATCGCCCCAGCCGCCATAGCGGGTCACCACCTCGGGCAGCCGTCCGGTCTGGCGCACATGCAGGCCCCGCGGCGGGGTCGGATCGGGATACTCGGCAGCCCACGGCGGGTCGCCGCCGTACTCCGACACCGGGGTCACCGACAGCCACGGGTTCTGCGAGGCGATCTCCCACAGGGTGGGCAGGTCGTAGAGTTCGCAGGGATAGCGCCCGCCGAAGAACAGGTGCACCCGGGGGTTCACCGCGAAGCGCGCCAGATCCATGATGATCGCGCGTAGCGGCGCCAGTCCGGTGCTGCCGGCCACCATCAGCACGTCGCTGCCCTCGCGATCGACGTGCAGGGCACCGTGTGGGCTGGACAGCCGCCACCGGTCACCGGGGCGGGTCTCCGCGACGATGGCGGTGCTGACCATGCCGCCCGACACCGCGCGCACATGGAACTCGATCCCGCCGCTGTCGTCTGAGGGCATGGCCGGCGTCAGGAACCGCCACCGTCTCGGGCACTGCGGGATCTCGCCTTTGACGTACTGGCCGGGGTGATAGGGCATCGGCCGGTCCAGATACAGCCGCACCACCGCCAGATCCCGCGACACCCGATGGTGTTCGACCACGGTGCCGTCCCACCAGGCCGGTCCGACCTCGGCGTCGGCGGCACCGCTCATCACCCCGGTGATCAGATTCAACGACTGGCGGGCGGTGTCGGCGAGGTCGTCGGTCCAGGCGGCGGCGAAGTGGCTGCGCCAGGTGGTGAGCAGTGCCTGCCGCAGCGTCTCGTAATGGGCGGGCATGACGCCGTAGGTGCGGTGGTCCCGGCCCAGTTGAGCCAGGAAGGCGACCAGCGTCGGGGCCCGTTGGGCGGTGAGTTCGGTGTAGATCCAGTCCAGCGCGTGGGTGAACGCGGCCCGCTGAGCTTCCATGTCGGCGGGAAACAGGTCGCGCACCGACGGGTCGACGGCGAACCACTGATCGAAGAACCCGCGCACCAGGTCGGTGCCCGGAGCGGATCCGGTGATGGCGGCGTGCAGTGCCCGCAGCGCATCCTGGTCCTCGAGGCCCACGACCGAGCAGTGTATGCCCAGCTGCGGTGATGTGGTCCGATCCACGGCAGATCCGGCCGCGTGACCAGGATCCGATGTCGACGGGCGGGCCTGTTAGAGCGCGTGAATCCCGTTGTGCACCATCATCAAACCGATCAGGACCAGAACGGCGGCCAGCATGGCGGCGTGCTGCTGCTCCATCCAGACCTTCACCCGGGTCAGCAGCGTGTGCAGGCGCTCACCGGCGGCGACGTAGGCCAGCACGGGGACGGCGACCGAGGAGCCCGCGACGGCGACGAAGAACGCGGCGGCTGTCCACGCCTCCGGACGTTCGAGTCCGGCGCTGCCCACGGCCAGGCCGGCGGCGGCGCACATGATCGACACCTCCAGCCGGACCACCGCCAGCACCACGGCCGTCATCCCGGCTCGCGCCGGCGTCATGCCGGTGAATGATCGCATCCACCGCGGCATCTCGGTGTGACGATGCCGGGTCGCCCACCGGTAGCCGCCGAATGCGATCAGCGCGACACCGATCACGATGCGCAGCCAGGAGGCCCAGGTCGGTGGGGACTTGTGCAGGCCGCCGAGCAGACCCGAGGCCGCGAGGAAAATCGCGGTCAGCGCGGCCAGGCTGAACAGCCAGCCGGCAAGGAACGACAGGCCGGTGGCACGCGGCCGTGGTGTGCTCAGCACCAGCACTGCCGGGATCACCGACAGCGGTGACAGGGAGATCACCAACGCGAGCGGAACGAGATCGGTTATCGCCGAACTCCAACTTCCTGTCACGGTCAGCACGTTAGCCCATCATTGACAGGTAGGTAAAAACCTACCTATTGTGATCGGCATGTCGCCGCGCACCAAATCGAGCCGGGTCGACAACGTTTTCGGGGCGCTGGCCAACCGCACCCGGCGCGACATCCTCGATCAGCTGCTCGACGGGCCGCGCAGCGTCGCCGCGCTCGCGGAGGGTTTCGATATGGCCCGTCCGAGTGTGTCCGAGCACCTCAAGGTGCTGAGGGAGTGCGGACTGGTCAGTGAGCGCAGACAGGGAAGGTTTCGCTATTACCAGGTCAACCCCGATCCACTGCAACAGATTTCGTCGTGGCTCAGTCCCTATGAACGGTTCTGGCGTGAGAGGTTGAACGCGTTGGGAGAGGTGCTCGAGGACATCGCCGAAGGAGAGCAATGACGATCCGCCCCGACGACCGAACCGTCGTTGAAATCGACCAGTTCTATCCACATCCGCCCGAGCGGGCCTGGCGGGTACTGACCACACCCGAGCTGATGGCGCGCTGGCTGATGCAACCGGCCGGCTTCGAGCCGGTGGTCGGCGCCCACTTCACCTTCCACGGCCAACCGATGCCGTCGGTCGGTTTCTCCGGCGAAATCGCCTGCGAGGTGCTCGACGTGTCCGAGGCGGAACACCTGACGTTCAGCTGGGCGGACGCCCGGTCGAACGAACCGCCCGCATGGGTGGTGAGCTGGACCCTGCGACCGGAGGGCCACGGCACTCGGGTCATCCTGCGGCACAGCGGATTCGATCCCGATGACGACCTGCAGCAGCGCTCGCGGACCATCATGGGTGGGGGATGGCTGCGCATCGCAGGCCGGCTTGGTGAGGTGCTGGACGGCTAGTTGCGCCGGTGACGCGCAGCGGCGGGCGCGACGGTGTGGACCGATACGCAAGCCGCGGCGTGTCCGGGATGAAACGGCACACCGGAAAAAAATTTCGAAGTTGAGCGGAACAGACTCAACATTGACGGCGTTGAAGAACACGACAAGCATTTTTGACGGGCCCCACCAGGCCCCCTCTGACCCCGAATGGAGGTGTCGTGGACTCATTCAACCCGACCACCAAGACCCAAGCGGCGCTGACCGCGGCCTTGCAGGCGGCCACCGCCGCCGGCAATCCCGAAATCCGGCCGGCGCACCTGCTGTTGGCGCTGTTGACCCAGAACGACGGGATCGCGGCGCCGCTGCTCGAGGCGGTCGGCGTCGATCCGGCAACGGTTCGCACCGAGACCCAGCAGCTGCTGGACCGGCTACCGCAGGCCAGCGGGGCCAGCGCGCAGCCGCAGCTGTCCCGCGAATCGCTGGCTGCCATCACCGTCGCGCAGCAGCTGGCCACCGAGCTGGACGACCAGTACGTGTCCACCGAACACCTGGTGGTCGGGTTGGCGACCGGCGACTCCGACGTCGCCAAACTGCTGAACGGCCACGGCGCGTCCCCGCAGGCGTTGCGGGAGGCGTTCGTCAAGGTCCGTGGCAGCGCGCGGGTCACCAGCCCCGACCCGGAGGCCAGCTACCAGGCATTGGAGAAGTACTCCACCGACCTGACCGCCCGGGCTCGGGAGGGCAAGCTCGACCCGGTCATCGGCCGCGACACCGAGATCCGCCGGGTGGTGCAGGTCTTGAGCCGACGCACCAAGAACAACCCGGTGCTCATCGGTGAGCCGGGCGTCGGAAAGACGGCGATCGTGGAGGGCCTGGCGCAGCGCATCATCGCCGGCGACGTGCCGGACAGCCTGCGCGACAAAACCGTCGTCGCCCTGGACCTGGGTTCGATGGTGGCCGGCGCCAAGTACCGCGGCGAGTTCGAGGAACGGCTCAAGGCCGTCCTGGACGAGATCAAGGACTCCGCCGGGCAGGTGATCACGTTCATCGACGAGCTGCACACGATCGTCGGCGCCGGTGCCACCGGTGAGGGTGCGATGGATGCCGGCAACATGATCAAGCCGATGCTGGCCCGCGGCGAGCTGCGCCTGGTCGGCGCCACCACGCTGGAGGAATACCGCAAGTACATCGAGAAGGACGCCGCCCTGGAGCGCCGTTTCCAGCAGGTGTACGTCGGGGAACCGTCCGCCGAGGACACCATCGGCATCCTGCGCGGCCTCAAGGACCGCTACGAGGTGCACCACGGGGTCCGGATCACCGACTCCGCGCTGGTTGCGGCGGCCACCCTTTCCGACCGCTACATCACCGCGCGGTTCCTGCCGGACAAGGCCATCGACCTGGTCGACGAGGCTGCCTCGCGTCTGCGGATGGAGATCGATTCCCGGCCGGTGGAGATCGACGAGGTCGAACGGCTGGTGCGCCGGCTGGAGATCGAGGAGATGGCGCTGGCCAAGGAGGAAGACGACGCGTCGGCGGACCGGCTGGTCAAGCTGCGCTCCGAGCTAGCCGACCAGAAGGAGAAGCTGGCGCAGCTCACCAGCAGGTGGCAGAACGAGAAGAACGCCATCGACATCGTCCGCGAGCTCAAAGAACAGCTCGAAGAGCTGCGCGGCGAATCCGACCGCGCTGAACGCGACGGTGATCTGGCCAAGGCGGCCGAACTGCGCTACGGGCGGATCCCCGAGGTCGAGAAACAACTCGAGGCGGCGCTGCCGAACGCGCAGGCCCGCGAAGACGTCATGCTCAAGGAGGAGGTCGGGCCCGACGACATCGCCGATGTGGTGAGTGCGTGGACCGGGATCCCGGCCGGACGGCTCCTGGAGGGTGAAACCGCCAAGCTGCTGCGCATGGAAGACGAGCTGGGCCACCGCGTCGTCGGACAGAGGAAGGCGGTCACTGCTGTTTCAGATGCGGTTCGCAGAGCGCGGGCGGGCGTCGCCGACCCCAACCGGCCCACCGGCTCGTTCCTGTTCCTGGGCCCCACCGGCGTCGGGAAAACCGAGCTGGCCAAGGCACTGGCCGACTTCTTGTTCGACGACGAGCGGGCGATGGTCCGCATCGACATGAGCGAGTACGGCGAGAAGCACTCGGTGGCCCGGCTGGTCGGGGCGCCCCCCGGCTACGTCGGCTACGACCAGGGTGGGCAGCTGACCGAGGCGGTGCGCCGCCGGCCCTACACGGTGGTGCTGTTCGACGAGGTCGAAAAGGCGCATCCGGACGTGTTCGACGTGCTGCTGCAGGTGCTCGACGAGGGCCGGCTCACCGACGGACAGGGCCGTACCGTCGACTTCCGCAACACCATCCTGATCCTGACCTCCAACCTGGGGTCCGGTGGCAACGAGGAGCAGGTGATGGCCGCGGTGCGGGCGGCGTTCAAGCCCGAGTTCATCAATCGGCTCGACGACGTGCTGATCTTCGAGGCGCTCAACCCCGAAGAGCTGGTGCAGATCGTCGACATCCAACTGCAGCAGTTGGGCAAGCGCCTGGCGCAGCGCCGGCTGACCCTGGAGGTGTCGCTGAAGGCCAAGAAGTGGCTGGCCAAGCGCGGCTTCGACCCGGTCTACGGGGCGCGTCCGCTGCGGCGCCTGGTTCAGCAGGCCATCGGTGATCAGTTGGCCAAGATGCTGCTGGCCGGCGAGGTGCACGACGGCGACACCGTGCCGGTCAATGTCAGTGCCGACGGCGACGGTCTGGTGCTGGGCTAGCCACCAGCGCGAGCAGACGCAAATGTGCCCTGTAACTCGGTTACCAGGGCATATTTGCGTCTGCTCGGCCTGGGGTGGCAGGACCCTGGATAACAGGCGCCTGTGCGCAACCTGTACGTCTGATATGCGGTTGTGACCTGCTGGGATTCTGGTTCTGCGGGCCGAACAGATACGCTTACCCCTGATGGTCCCGCTTTGGTTCACGCTGTCCGCACTGTGCTTCGTCGGTGCGGCGGTCTTGTTGTACGTCGACATCGACCGGCGCCGCGGACACAGCAGGCGGCGCAGGTCGTGGGCCCGGTCGCACGGATTCGACTACGAACGCGAGTCCAACGAGATCCCCAAGCGCTGGAAGCGCGGGGTGATGTCGGCCGTCGGTGACGCCCCGGCCCGCAACGTGGTGTTGGGCCAGATCCGCGGTGAGGCGGTCTACATCTTCGATCTCGAAGAGGTGGCGACCGTGGTCGCGCTGCACCGCAAGGTGGGCACCAACGTGGTGGTCGACGTGCGGCTCAAGGGCCTCAAGGAGCCGCGCGAGAACGACATCTGGCTGCTCGGCGCGATCGGACCGCGGATGGTGTACTCCACCAACCTCGACGCCGCCCGGCGCGCCTGCGACCGCCGCATGGTCACCTTCGCCCACACCGCGCCGGACTGCGCGGAGATCATGTGGAACGAGGAGCACTGGACGCTGGTCAGCATGCCGATCTCCAGCACCCGGGCGCAGTGGGACGAGGGCCTGCGCACCGTGCGCCAGTTCAACGACCTGTTGCGGGTGTTGCCGCCGGTGTCCCAAACCGCGGCGGCGTCGCAGCCGGCGGGACGGCGTGCCATGACCCCCAGCCGTCCGCTGGTGCCGGCCTCCCAGCCGGAGTTGCCGTCGGCGCGCACCGAGTTGCGTCCCGACGCCCCGGGCCGCAACGGCCGGCACGCTCCGCACTATCAGCGCTGAGCGCAGCGCTGCGTACACTGGCGCAGTGCCTCGCCCCGTCGCCCTGATCACCGGGCCCACATCCGGCCTGGGTGCGGGCTTCGCGCGACGCTTCGCCGCCGACGGCTATGACCTGGTTCTGGTGGCACGCGACGCCGACCGGCTGGAGCAGCTGGCCGCTGAGCTGCGCGATGAGGGCGGTCGCAGCGTGGAGGTGCTGCGCGCCGACCTCGCCGACGCCGACGACCGCGGCCGGGTCGCCGACCGGTTGGCCGCCGGGGTTCGCGTCTTGGTGAACAACGCCGGCTTCGGTACCTCCGGTGAGTTCTGGACCGCCGAACCGTCACTGCTGCAAGCACAATTGGATGTCAACGTCACCGCGGTGATGCAGCTGACCCGGGCTGCGCTGCCGGCGATGCTGGACGCCGGCGCCGGCACCGTGATCAACGTGGCCAGCGTGGCCGGGCTGCTGTCGGGTCGAGGATCGACATACTCGGCGTCCAAATCCTGGGTGATCGCCTTCTCCGAGGGGCTGGCCAACGGGCTCAAGGACACCGGCGTCGGCGTGCACGCCGTGTGCCCGGGCTTCGTGCACACCGAGTTTCATCAACGCGCCGGCATCGACATGGACTCGTTGCCGTCGTTCCTGTGGCTGGAGGTCGACGACGTGGTCCGGGAAAGCCTGGCCGACATCGCTGGAGGGAAGGTGATCAGCATCCCCGGTGTGCAATACAAAATGCTGACCAGTGCCGGACGGGTGGTGCCGCGCACCCTGGTGCGGGCGGTCAACAACGTGATCGGGCGGGGCCGTGGGCGCACTTGATCCCGCAGCCCGCGGCGAGCTGGCTGACCTGGTGCGCCGCCTGTCGGTGGTGCACGGTCGGGTCACGTTGTCCTCGGGCAAGGAAGCCGACTACTACGTCGACCTGCGGCGCGCGACCCTGCATCACCAGGCTGCACCGCTGATCGGCCGGCTGATGCGTCAGCTCACCGACGACTGGGACTATGCGGCGGTCGGCGGATTGACCTTGGGCGCTGACCCGGTGGCCACCGCGGTCATGCACGCCCCCGGTCGTCCCATCGACGCCTTCGTGGTCCGTAAATCGGTGAAAGCCCATGGGATGCAACGGCTTATCGAGGGTGCCGACGTCAACGGTCAGCGGGTTCTGGTGGTGGAGGACACCAGCACGACCGGCGGTTCGGTGCTGACCGCGGTGCGCGCGGTGCTCGACGCCGGGGGTGAGGTGGTCGGCGTGACCACCGTCGTGGATCGGGCCACTGGGGCCGCCGAAGCCGTTGCCGCTGAAGGCCTTCCGTACCGTAGCGTGCTGGGGCTTGCCGATCTGGGGCTGCGCTAGGCCGCCGTGCGGACGTTAATCGCGGTGCTGACGGCCAGTGTGCTCGCGCTGGCCGCCGCCTGCTCGAACGACGCCGAAAGGCCCAGTCCCTATGGTGCGCAGGCGGCTCGGATCGGCGAGTCGCTGACCGTGCTGGGTTGGAACCTCGCGGTGTCCAACCTGCGCTGGGACGACGACGGGATGCTGATCGACGTCGAGGGTGCCCCCGCCGATCCGGATGCGCCGCACGCCAAGCCCGCGGATCTGCGGTTCGGTGTGTACGGTGCGTTGAGTCATCCGCTGGAGGTCACCGGCGTCGGCAGTTGCGCCGGCGTGGCCGGTCCGAGTGTGTCGGCTAGCCGGCCACTGTCCGCGGCGGCCGCGGACCGACTCAGCGGCACCGTGTGTCTGGGCCGGTTGAAGGAGCGCAGCCAGGTCCGCGGCGTCTACGTGTACTCACCGGCGGACCGGATCGCGGGCAGCACCACGGCTTATGCCGCGTCGTTCCCGGTGGGACTGGCGCCGACCGACGCCGACACCGGGCTGGCCGTGACGACCACCGGTGTCACCGCCTGGCGGGCCGACGGCACCCCGCTGACACCGGCCTCGCTGGGTGACCCCGTCGCGTTCAGCGGCAACGGCTACATGCTGCTGAACCTGGTCGTCGACGCCCCCGCCGGCCGGTACCGTGCAGACGCCGCCGCCCGCGGTGGACCGATGATGCTGGTCGTCGGGCCCGCACAGCCCGTACCGAACCTGGACCCGGCCTGCGCGGACGCCGGATCGGTCGCGCTGATCCTGCCCGACGCCGCGCTGGACGCCGTCCATGTCGCCACGTCGCTGTGCAGCCACGGCGAGGTCACCGCCGCGGTGCTGTACGCCACGGTGTCCGCGGTCGGCACGCACGCCGCCGTGTGGACCACGGATGCCTGATTCGCATCCCGGGCCCACCGAGTGGGGTGCACCGGTCAGCGGTGTGGGCCCGTGGCCGGGCGAACCGCCCACCGATCCGCGCTACGACCCGGAGCTGCTGCGCGACGGCGACACCCGCAACGTCGTCGACGCCTACCGCTACTGGACCCGGGCGGCGATCGTCGCCGACATCGATCAACGACGCCATCCGCTGCACATCGCCATCGAGAACTTCGGTCACGACGCCAACATCGGGTCGGTGGTGCGCACCGCCAACGCGTTCGCCGTGCACACCGTGCACATCGTGGGGCGGCGGCGGTGGAACCGGCGGGGCGCCATGGTCACCGACCGCTATCAGCGGCTGCGGCACCACGACAGCGTCGCCGAACTGCTGGCCTTCGCCCACGCCGCGGACCTGGCCGTTGTCGCGGTGGACAATCTTCCCGGCGCCACCCGACTCGAGCAGACCACGCTGCCCCGCGACTGTCTGATGGTGTTCGGCCAGGAGGGGCCCGGCCTCAGCGACGACCTGCGGGCCGGTGCCGACCTGGCGGTGTCGATCGCCCAGTTCGGTTCCACCCGCAGCATCAACGTCGGGGTCGCCGCCGGGATCGCCATGCACACCTGGATTACCCAGCACGGCGCCCTCGGGCACGCCTGGTAGGGCAGGATCGAGGGATGGATCGGGTATGGGCGAACCGGGCGGCCAGCGCCGAGGCCGCCGTACGGCAACGGCACCTGAAACGGCTCTGGTATCTGCCGGGCACCCAGTTGGGCGTGGTCGGCTGGCCGCCCACCCGGCGCGACAAGTGGTTCGGCAGCTGGCATTACTGGTGGCAGGCGCATCTGCTGGACTGCCTGGTCGACGCCCAGCTGCGCGACCCGCTCACCGACCGGCACGACGAGATCGCCCGGCAGATCCGGGCACATCGGTTGCGCAACAACGGCTCCTGGGTGAACAAGTACTACGACGACATGGCCTGGCTGGCGCTGGCGATCGAACGCGCCAGCCGAACCGTCGGCGTCGACCGGCACCGCGCACTGGACAAGCTGCGCGACCAGTTGGTTCAGGCCTGGGTACCCGAGGACGGCGGCGGAATCCCGTGGCGCAAACAAGACCAGTTCTTCAACGCCCCCGCCAACGGGCCGGCCGGCATCTTCCTGGCCCGCTACGGTGACCGGCTGCGCCGGGCCCAGCAGATGGCCGACTGGATCGACGAGACCCTGATCGACCCGGAAACCCACCTGGTATTCGACGGCATCAAGGCCGGCTCCCTGGTCCGCGCCCAGTACACCTACTGCCAGGGCGTGGTGCTCGGCCTGGAAACCGAGCTGGCCGTGCGCACCCGGGACCCCCGCCACGCCCCGCGGGTGCACCGACTGGTCGCCGCGGTCGAGGCGGAGATGGCGCCGGGCGGCGTCATCAAGGGCGCCGGGGGCGGCGACGGCGGGCTGTTCAGCGGCATCACCGCTCGCTACCTCGCCCTGGTGGCCACCAGCCTGCCCGGTGACTCGCCGGCCGACGTCGCGGCCCGCGACACCGCCCGCCACCTGGTACTGACGTCGGCACAGTCGGCGTGGGACTACCGCCAGCCGCTCAACGGGCTACCGCTGTTCGGGCCGTTTTGGGACCGCACTGCCGAGTTGCCCGCCGAGGACGGACAGTCGGCCCAATTCGACAACGGCGCGGTGGACAGCTCCGCCACGCCCGAACGGGATCTGTCGGTGCAGTTGTCCGGCTGGATGCTGATGGAGGCCGCGCACACCGTCACCGGCGATTGACTGTGCTGACCGACCTCGCCGGCTACTCGCTGTTGTGGGTGGTCAGCGCGGGGTCAACGTCGGTGGAGACGCGACGCCGGCGGTTCAGGTAGGACTTGCCGGCATGGAACATCGCGGGCAGCAACGACACGAACAGGATGCCCAGGATGATCGTCTCGAGGTGATCGGTGATGCCGGGCACCTTGGTGCCGAGGAAGTAGCCGGTCAGCGTCATGCCGGCACCCCAGAGCAGGCCGCCGACGATGTCGAAGCCCAGATACACCGGATAGCGCATGTAGGACACGCCGGCGATCACCGGGACGAACGTCCGCGCGAACGGCACGAAACGGGCCAGGATGATCGCCTTGGGCCCGTACTTTTCGAAGAACGCGTGTGAGTCGGTGACGTAATGCTTCTTGAAGAAGCGCGAGTCTTCCTTCTTGAACAGCGCCGGCCCGATCCGGCGCCCGATGAAATACCCGGTTTGGTCACCGAGCACGGCGACGATCGCGACGGCCGGGGCCAGCACCCAGATGCTGACCGGGTGGTTGGGGTGCGCAGCCAAAAGGCCGCCGGTCACCAGCAGCGACTCGCCCGGCAGCAGCGCGAACAGCAGCCCGGTCTCGGCGAAGACGATCATCAGGATGGCCGGCAACACCGCGTGACGGAACACCCCGGTCTCCGGCCCGATCCAGTACCAGGGGTCTAACAGGCCAGGTAGGGCCACCAGGGTCGTGCTCATGAGGCTCTAACATACCGGTGTTGGCCAGGTGGGCTGTTTCACGTGACCGTGACCTTGGAATACTGAGGGGCATACGTGGCCATATGAACCCCGTTCGACTCGCCAGGAGGAAGTTCCATGCCCATCGCAACGCCTGAGGTATATGCCGAGATGCTCGGCCGCGCCAAGGACAACGCGTACGCGTTCCCGGCGATCAACTGCACCTCCTCGGAGACCATCAACGCCGCGATCAAGGGATTCGCCGACGCCGGTAGCGACGGCATCATCCAGTTCTCCACCGGCGGAGCGGAGTTCGGCTCCGGCCTGGGCGTCAAGGACATGGTGAGCGGTGCGGTCGCGCTGGCCGAGTTCACCCACGTGATCGCGGCGAAGTACCCCATCAACGTGGCGCTGCACACCGACCACTGCCCCAAGGACAAGCTGGACGGCTTCGTGCGGCCGCTGCTGGCGATCTCCAGTGAAAGGGTGCGCGCGGGTCACAATCCGCTGTTCCAGTCGCACATGTGGGACGGCTCGGCGGTGCCGATCGACGAGAACCTCGACATCGCCCGCGAGCTGCTCAAGCAGTCCGCCGCCGCCAACATCATCCTGGAGATCGAGATCGGCGTGGTCGGCGGCGAAGAGGACGGCGTGGACAACGAGATCAACGACAAGCTCTACACCACCGCCGAGGACTTCGAGAAGACCGTCGCCGCGCTGGGCGTCGGCGAACACGGCAAATACCTGCTGGCGGCGACCTTCGGCAACGTGCACGGCGTCTACAAGCCCGGCAACGTCAAGCTGCGCCCCGACATCCTGGGTGAGGGCCAGAAGGTGGCGTCGGCCAAGTTGGGGTTGGCGGCCGGCTCCAAGCCGTTCGACTTCGTCTTCCACGGCGGTTCGGGGTCGCTGAAGTCCGAGATCGAGGAAGCCCTGCAGCACGGTGTGGTGAAGATGAACGTCGACACCGACACCCAGTACGCGTTCACCCGCCCGATCGCCGGCCACATGTTCAGCAACTACGACGGCGTGCTCAAGGTCGACGGCGAGGTCGGCAACAAGAAGACCTACGACCCGCGCAGCTACCTGAAGAAGGCTGAGGCGGCGATGACCGAGCGGGTCGTCGAGGCCTGCAACGACCTGCACTGCGCCGGTAAGTCGCTGGCCGGCTAACCCCGGCGAAAAGACGTAAAAGTGCCCTATTCCGGACGGAATAGGGCACTTTTACGTCTGCTGGCGCGAGAAGCTAGCCGGTCGGGGCCTGGCAGATCTTCCACTGGTCGTCACGGAACTGCAGGTCCAGGCTGCGGGTCGACCGGATCTGCGGTGCGTAGGCCATGAACGCGGTGACATTGGCTTCGGCGTGCTCGCCGTTGATCACGACCTGGTCGATGCTGGAGATCACCGGATAGCGCTTGGCGGCCTCGACCCGGCCGTAGGTGTCGGTCCATGCCTGGTCGTTGAAGGCGACGTAGCCGTCGCGCTGCCCGCCACAGGTCATACTGCGCAGCGCGGCCAGGTCGCCCTTTTGCAGCGCGCTGTCGTAGTTGAGGATCGTGGAGCGCACCTGGTCCTCCTGCGACACCTTCGGCTTGTTCTCGCGGGTCAGCCACACCGTGCCGAGCACCGCGATCGCCGCCAACGCCAGCACCACCAGGATCAGCGCCAACACCCAGCCCCAGCGACGCGCGGTCGCCGGTGGCAGTTTGTCCGCCAACCGCGGCGGGATGAGTTGCGGGGTGGCCTTGCCCGGCTGCTGCTGCGGCGGAGCGGTCGGGAACACCTCGGTGGGCTGGCTCGGTCCGGTCGGGATGATCTGGGTGGCACCGGCATCGAACCCCGGCGCGGTGAAGCGGCGCTCCGGCGCAGGCTGCTGCGGATCGGTGGTCACGAACATCTCGGTCGGCGCGCTGGCGGTGGTGTCGATCGCCTGGGTGGCGTAATCGGCGTCGGCCGGCGCCACCGGGTAGCTGTCGGTGACCTGCTGATTCGGATCGGTGGGCTGCTCCTCGGGCGGGTTCACCTGAGCGGGTTCGGGACCACGTTCGGACCCCGGCGGTGTCGGAGCGCTGTCGCGGTCGGGCCCGGATGGGTTCGGCATGAGTGCTGCTGTCCTCCCGCTAGCGAATGGGCTGCTATTAGCTTACTGAGCAATGCCGCTATCACGTGGAGCGGCCGCGATACGGCAGAATGGCGGCAATGCGCGATCTGTTGGGTCCCGACCCGATTCTGCTGCCCGCCGCCGAAGATGCCGAGGACGCGTTGGCCGTCGGCCAGAACCCGACGAGTGTCGCGGCCGCCCATCCGTCGGCGTCGGTGGCCTGGGCGGCGCTGGCCGAAGCGGCGTTGACCGACGGCCAGGCCGTCACCGCCTACGCGTACGCCCGCACCGGCTACCACCGCGGCCTGGACCTGTTGCGCCGCAACGGCTGGAAGGGATTCGGTCCGGTGCCGTTTGCGCACGAACCCAACCGCGGCTTCCTGCGCTGTGTGGCCGCACTGGCCCGCGCTGCCGCGGCGATCGGCGAAACCGACGAGCAGGCGCGCTGCCTGGATCTGCTCGACGACTGCGACCCGGGCGCCCGCGCGGCGCTGGACCTGGCCTAGCAGCCCGCGCAACCACCGAAGCCGTCGGATGGCTCCACCTGCACGGTGGCGTGCTCGAGCCCGTGGGCGGCCAGCACGGCGCGCGCCTGGCCCAGCACCCGCATCGAGTCAGCGCTACTGGTCAAGTGGGCGGTCACCATGTCCTTGCCCGGCGCCAGCGTCCAGACGTGCAGGTCGTGCACGTCGGTCACCCCGTCCAGGGCGCCCAGCGCCGACCGCAGCGCGTCGACGTCGATGTGGTCCGGTGATGATTCGGACAGAATCCGCAACGCCGAACCGGCCAGCGAAATCGCCCGCGGCAGCACCCATAACGCAACGAGGACGGCGACCACCACGTCGGCGTAGGTCCAGTGCGTGGTTACGGTGACCACGCCGGCGATCAGCACGCCGACGCTGCCGACGGTGTCGGCGACCACCTCCATGTAGGCACCCTTGACCGCCAGGCTGTGCTCGGCGTGGGAGCGCAGTAACAGCATCACCACCGCGTTGGCGACCAGCCCGGCGCAGGCCACCACGATCATCGGCACGCCCGGGATTTCTGGGGCGTCACCGAGCCGTTGGAGCGCCTCGTCGAGGATGATCGCAGCGACCGCGATCAGCAGCGCGGCATTGATGACCGCGGTGAACACCTCGGCGCGGTGCCAGCCGTAGGTGCGGGCCGAGGAGGAACTGCCCCGCCGGGCCAGCATCACCGCGATCAGACCCATGATCAGCGCGGCCAGATCGGTCAGGATGTGCCCGGCGTCGGCCAGCAGCGCGATCGAGTTGATCAGCAGTGCGGTGGTCAATTCCACGACCAGGAATCCGGTCAGCACCGCGGCCGCGGCGATCATCCGGGACGCGCGGGCATCGCCGTGGCTGTGATCGTGGCCGGCGCCCATAGCAGGAAATATAAGTGGTGCAGGCGCGGTGCGGAGTCCGGTCAGCCAGGCCGCTGCCGGCTGAGCGGGCGACCCGCTACAGCCACGCGCTCCAGAACCGGGTCAGGCCCATGCCCAGCCCGGCCAGGGTGCCGGAGACGCCGGACAGTTCGAAGAACCACAGCACGGCGGAGAAGAACCACTGGTTCAGCACCGGCGAGATCAACAACACCACCAGCACCAGCAGGCCCCACTGTTTGACCGGTTGAAGGGTGCGCTGGGTCTGCGGGCTCAGGTGAGGTTCCAGCGCCCCGTAGCCGTCCAGGCCCGGCATCGGCAGCAGGTTCAACAGCAGCGCGGTGACCTGTAGGAAAGCCAGAAACGCCACCCCGGCCCAGAACACGGCGTGATCGATGTCGAAGAACTGCCGGGTGACCCCCAGCAGCACCACCGCCAAAACGAGGTTGGCCGACGGGC
Source organism: Mycobacterium sp. NGS50 (assembly GCF_059812545.1). Classification (NCBI taxonomy): domain Bacteria; kingdom Bacillati; phylum Actinomycetota; class Actinomycetes; order Mycobacteriales; family Mycobacteriaceae; genus Mycobacterium; species Mycobacterium sp. NGS50. The sequence continues at coordinate 109,808 of NZ_JCALCW010000003.1, read as the reverse complement.
CGGCCAGGCTGACCAGGCTGCGCCGCGTCGGCGGCATCAACCCGGTCTGCAGATACACCGCCCCGCCGGGCAGCCCGATCCCGCCCAGCGCGATGAACAGCATCGGCAACCCCAGCGACAGCAGCGGATGGCTGTAGCGGCGCGGGTCCAGGGTGAGGTAACCGCGTACCTCGACGGTCTGGTCGCCGAACCGCCAGGCGGTTGCCGCGTGGCCGAACTCGTGCAGACACAGCGACACCGTCCAGCCGGCGATCACGAACAAAAACACCCCGGCGTAGGCCAGCGGCCGCACCTCGGTCCCGGCCTGCCAGGCCAACCCGCCGCCGACCGCGGTCAACCCCAGGAGGAGCAGAAAAATCGGGCTCGGACGCATCGGGCCGATCTTTCCGTAACTTCGCGCCGGCCGCACGCGCGGTGCCCGGTACTGTCGGCCCCTGATGGCTCAAGAAACGACCGGGCGCTCCTGGTGGGGCTGGGGCAATATCGCCGACGCGGTCACCGGCCCCGAACGTGCCGCCCTGACCGAGCGGGTCGCGGCGATGCTGCCCGGGGCGGATCTGACCGTGCACGAGCCGCCACCGCTGTCCGCTCTGAATATCCCCGCCCCGCGGGTGGCGGCACCGGATTCGCTGGCAGGGCTGGTCACCGCGGACATCCGGGACCGCGTCGCGCACGCCCACGGACAGGCGTTCCGCGACGTCGTCCGCAACCTGCTGGGCCGCCTCGACCACGTCCCCGACCTGGTGGTGCGGCCGCAGACCGAGCGCGACGTCGCCGACATCCTGGATTGGTGCACCGACGCCGCGGTGGCGGTGATCCCGTTCGGCGGCGGCACGTCGGTGGTCGGCGGGGTGGAGCCGCGCTGCGACGGCGACTTCGCCGGGACCGTCGCACTGGACCTGGGCCGGCTGAACCAGGTCCTAGAGGTCGACACCACCAGCCGAGCCGCCCGCATCCAGGCCGGCATCCTGGGTCCGGCACTGGCCGACGCGCTGCGGGTCCAGAACCTGGCGCTGCGCCATTTCCCGCAATCGTTCGAGTTCTCCACCCTCGGCGGCTGGTTGGCGACCCGCGCCGGCGGCCATTACGCCACCGTCTACACCCACATCGACGACCTGGTCGAATCGATGCGGGTGGTCAGCCCGGCCGGAACCGGCGAGTCGCGGCGGCTGCCGGGTTCGGGCGCCGGCCCCTCCCCGGACCGGATGTTCCTGGGATCGGAGGGCACCCTCGGGGTGATCACCGAGGCGTGGATGCGGCTCCAGGACCGGCCCCGCTGGCGGGCAGGCGCCTCGGTGCTGTTCGACGACTACGACCGAGCGGTCGCGGCCACCAGGGTGATCTCCCAGTCCGGGCTGTTCCCGGCGAATTGCCGGCTGCTCGATCCGGTCGAAGCGTTCATCAACGCCGGCACCGCGTCGGCGGGCGGCGTGCTGGTTTTGGCCTTCGAATCCGCCGACCATCCCGTCGAGGTGCCGATGGCCCGCGCGGTCGAGATCTGCCGGGACCACGGCGGCACCGTGCCCGACGGGGTGCGGCTCAGCGACGCCGCCGAAACCCGCGCGGCGGCCGGGGCCGCCGAGACGTGGCGGTCGGCGTTCTTGCGGATGCCCTATCAGCGCGACGCGCTGGCCGCCCAGGCGATGATCGTGGAAACCTTCGAAACCGCCTGCACCTGGGACCGTTTCGACGAACTGCGCGCCGCGGTGTCCGAGGCCGCCGCCGGCGCCTTTGCCGCCGCCGGGATCACCGGCCTGGTGACCTGTCGGTTCACCCACATCTACCCGGACGGGCCGGCGCCGTACTTCGGGATCTACGCGGCGGGCCGGTGGGGACACACCGTGCAGCAGTGGGACGACATCAAGGCGGCGGTATCGGATGCGCTCAACGCCCACGGCGGCACCATCACCCACCACCACGCCGTCGGCCGCGACCATCGGCCGTGGTACGACCGCCAGCGGCCCGACCTGTTCGCGGCGGCACTGCGGGCCGCCAAGTCTGCGCTGGACCCGGCCGGGATTCTCAACCCCGGCGTCCTCATCGATCCCGAGCCCCCGAAAGCGAGGTAGTGCAGCGATGATCAAATCCGTCAACGGCCACCAACCCGAAGTCGACGACACCGCCTGGGTGGCGGACAACGCCACCGTGGTGGGGCGGGCCCGGATCGGCGCCGGAGTCGGCATCTTTTATTCGGCGGTGGTGCGCGCCGACGTGGAAACGGTCGACATCGGCGTGGACTCCAACATTCAAGACGGCTGCGTGCTACACGCCGACCCGGGATTTCCGCTGACGGTCGGGTCGCGGGTCTCGGTGGGGCACAACGCCGTTCTGCATGGCTGCACCGTCGCCGACGACGTCTTGATCGGGATGGGGGCGACGGTCCTCAACGGCGCGCAGATCGGCACCGGCAGCCTGATCGCCGCCAACGCGCTGATCCCCGAGGGCATGCAGGTGCCGCCCGGATCGCTGGTCGCCGGGGTGCCGGGCAAGATCCGCCGCGAGCTGAGCGAACAGGAACGCCAGCACATCACGCTCAACGCGCAGGTCTACATGGCGCTCAAGGATCAGCACGACGACAGCCGCCGGTGAGTTCTAGGCGTCGGCGGCGAGCTGTTGCCGCTTGGTGATCGTTGAGCGCACCGAGTGGCCAAGCGAGATGAACGCCGGCAGCAGCGCCGGGCTCAGCACAATCGCGAAGACCAGCAGCATCGGAAAGAGATTGATCATGGTGTGTCCCCTTGCATCGTCGGTCCAGTGATTTCTGGTGTGACGAAGGTCTCAGGACAGCGCGTCTCTGGTTAGGTTCCGATGAACGACGTTTGCCTCGGGTTTTGGACACCCGCACAAACGGTGCCCCCGCGGTCAGTCGCTGGCAGCGCCGAACCAGGACAGGTAGCGCAGCGCCAAGTCGATATGGGTGCGGCGTTCGTTGAGCGTATGCCCGAGCAATTCCTCGGCCTGAGACAACCGGTACCGCACGGTGTTTTTGTGCACGATGAGCGCGGCGGCGGCAGCATCGACGTTGCCGCCGTGAGCCAGGTAGGCAGCGACGGTTTCGCGGATCCGCGAAAGCGCGGGGCTGTCGCCGCCGAGGCCTTTGAGCTCGCGGCGTACCAGGCTGCGCGCGGCGTCGTGGTCGGCCGACATCAAACCGATCAACTCCACGTCCGCATAGCTGGTGCACCGTCGCGTCGAGCCGGAGTCGATGACCACGCGTTGCGTGTCGCGGGCCTCACGGTGGCTGCTGCGAAAACCGGCCAAATCGGCCGCGGGTATTCCGGCGGCCACCCGCACCCCGGGGTTGGTCAGGGACTCCACCGCGGCGCCGATCGCCGCCGGGTCCGTCGACGCGGGCACCGCCAGCCAGGCCCACACCTCGCGCTGTCCAGCCGACAACACCAACGGTTTGCCGCCGCCGACGTGCTCGGCTATCGCGGCTGCGCCGCCACCGAGTTCGGTGACCGGGTCGGTGCCGGGCGTGTCGGCGTCGAGCCACAGCACCAGCGCCACATGGACGGCGCGCACCCGATATCCCAGGTCGCGGGTGGCAACCTCGGACGCGACAGGCTCCCCGCGCAGGAGGGCATGGATGGTCGCCGCCCGCCGCGCCAGCATGCCGTGCATGGTCGCCTCGCGTTCGTCGAGGTAGACCTGGATCAGTTGTTCGATCGACGAGTCGATCCAGAACACCGCCCGCTCCCACAGGAACACCAGCACTGCGGTTCGGGTGGGGTCGGCCAGATCGGCCGTCAGGTCCCGGAAGTAGGCCCACACCGCCCGGTAGGCCACCCGGTACACCTTTAACAGCACGCCCAGGTCCAGTTGGCGGCGCGCAATAGACAACGCCAAGTCGACCGCCTGCGGCGGCAGCAGCAGCTGCATCTCATCGCGCTGCAGCAGCCCGACAAATGTGCGGAAATGGGCGCTGGTGCTGGCATGCAATTCCGCCGCCAGCGCCGGATCATCGCGCACCTGCGGCACTTGCTCAAGGATGGCCGCGTCCCACTCGCCCGTCACGCGCCGGATCTCTTCGGGGCCGCTGACCGATTCGACGAACCCGGCGAGCCAGTCCCGCACCAACGACGCACTGTCCGGTTCGTCCGCCACGCGCGGCTGCCTTCCCACTCGGTATTTGGACAAAAGTACAACCGGCGGCCGCAAGTGTGGCACGAATGCTCAAGAGCGGGTGACCATGTCGGTGGTGTCCTTGTGTCGCGGCGAAGCGGCCGCAATCACATCCGCCTCTCGACAGTTACCGAGGTCACCGTGCAGTTCAACGAATCCTTCGACTACGTGGTCGTCGGCGCGGGCAGCGCCGGCGCGGTCGTCGCCAGCCGCCTCACCGAGAACCCCGCAACCCGGGTGCTGCTGCTGGAAGCCGGCCCCGCCAACCGGGCGCTGGAAATCTCGATGCCGGCCGCCTTCGCCAGCTTGTTCAAGACCCGTTGGGACTGGAACTACCAGACCACCGCCCAGCCCGGCCTGGCCGGGCAGCGCGCCTACTGGCCGCGGATGAAAGCGTTGGGCGGGTGCTCATCGATGAACGCGATGATGTACATCCGCGGTGCCCGCGACGATTTCGACGGCTGGGAACGGGATTTCGGTGCGAGCGGGTGGGGCTACGACGCCGTCCTGCCCTATTTCGTGCGCGCCGAGACGAACAGTCGCTTCACCGGCCCGCTGCACGGCACCAGCGGCCCCCTGCACGTTGAGGACCGGCGGTTCACCCATGAGCTCAGTCACGCCTGGGTGGCTTCTGCGGTCGCCGGTGGGTTGGCCCGCAACTCCGACTTCAACGGCGCCAGCCAACTTGGTGCCGGCTACTACCAGGCCACCTGTCACCGTGGGCGGCGCTGGTCCACCGCGGAGGCCTACCTCGGCGTCGATGTCCTGGCCCGGCCGAACCTGACCGTGCGCACCGACGCGCTGGCCACCAACCTGACACTGGCCGGTACCCGCGCAACCGGGGTCAGCTATCTGCAGCACGGGCAGTTGCGGCACGCCGCCGTCGACGCGGAGGTCGTGCTGTCTGGCGGGGCGATCAATTCCCCCCAACTGCTCATGCTGTCCGGCATCGGCCCCGCCGATCACCTAAGCGATGTCGGCATCGAGGTCGCCGTCGATCTGCCCGGCGTGGGTGCCAATCTGCACGACCACCCGGTCGCGACGATGGTGTGGCGCACCAGGGGCACCACCGATATCGCTGTCGATCACGTCACCCCGGCGCGGATGCTGCAGTGGCAGCTCACCGGACGCGGCCCATTGTCGACCAATGTGGGTGAGGCGGGCGGGTTCATCGCCACCCGTCCCGACTTGGCCGGCCCCGATATCCAGTTCATCGCCGCCCCGACCGGCTTCTACAACAATTGCCTGCACGAACCGGAGGGGCGGATGTTCACCACCGGTGTCACCCTGATCGACGTCGCCAGCCGTGGCCGGTTGCGGCTGACCGGGGCAGACCCGAGGTGGCGGCCGCTGCTCGACCCGGCCTATTTTGCTGAGGCCGTCGATCTGCAGGCGATGATGGCCGGCTGCCGCCAGGCCATCGCGATCGCCCGCGGCGGCCCGCTGGCCGCGTTGATCGACGGGCCGTTGCTGCACGCCCGCGATGACCTCGACGACACCGAGTTGCGCGAGTTCGTTGCGCGCTGGACGCAAACCCTGTTCCATCCGGTGGGCACCTGCGCCATGGGCACCGGCGACCAGGCTGTAGTAGACGCCGAGCTGCGCGTGTACGGCGTTGACGGGCTGCGGGTCGCGGACGCCTCGGTCATGCCGCGGGTGACCCGCGGCAACACCAACGCCCCAACCATCATGATCGGGGAAAAGGCTGCAGACTTGTTGCGCGGCAATATATCCCAAACCACTGAACAGATGTCAGTTCCAGAGCTGGAGTCCGCGAAATGACTGTTACCGATCCGCGCACCGCGACCACTTTCGATGTCCGCAATCCGGGCACCGGTGAAACCATCGCCAGCTATCCCATCCAGGACGGCGTCTCAGTGCGTGCCGTCGTCGAGCGAGCTCGTGTCGCCGCCGAGTGGTGGAATGGCCTGGGCTACCCCGAACGCCGACGGCGGTTGGATGCGTTTCGCGGTGTAATGGCCCGCCGTGCAGCCCGGTTGGCCGACGTGATGCATGAGGAGATGGGTAAGCCGCACTCGGATGCGCACCTCGAGATCGCGCTGACACTCGACCACATCGCCTGGGCCGCCAAGAACGCCCACAAGGTGCTGGGTCCCCACCGGGCAGCCACCAACCCACTGATGGTTCACCTCGCCGGGACGGTCGACTACCGGCCGCTCGGTGTCGTCGGGGTGATCGGTCCGTGGAACTATCCGGTGTTCACCCCGATGGGATCGATCACCTATGCACTTGCAGCCGGCAACGCAGTGGTGTTCAAGCCGAGCGAGTTCAGTCCCGGTGTCGGCGCATGGCTGGTCGAGGTGTTCAGCCAGGTGGTGCCCGAATACCCGGTGCTGCAACTGGTCACCGGTGACGGCGACACCGGGGCGGCGTTGTGTCGCAGCGGGGTCGACAAGATCGCGTTCACCGGGTCCACGGCCACCGCCAAACGGGTGATGGCCGCGTGCGCCGAGACGCTGACCCCGCTGGTCGTCGAGGGCGGCGGCAAGGACGCGCTCATCGTGGATGCAGACGCTGACATCGACGCCGCCGCCGAAGCCGCGGTGTGGGCGGCGATGTCGAATGCCGGGCAGACCTGCATCGGAGTGGAACGGGTCTACGTGCACCAGGCCGTCTACCAACCGTTCGCCGAGCGGGTTGCCGCGTTGGTCACCGGGTTGCGTGCCGGAACCGACCCGGCCGCCCACATCGGACCGTTGACCATGCCCACCCAAAGGGACGTCGTCGCCGCCCATCTCGACGCCGCCCGCGGCGACGGTGGCACCGTGCTCGCCCACGGCGGCGGAGAAACGGGTGGCCAACTGGTGCAACCCCTGGTGCTGGTGGATGTGCCGGAAACGTCCATCGCAGTTACCGAAGAAACCTTCGGCCCCGTCTTCACCCTGCGCCGAGTGCGGGACATGGCGGAGGCCATCGCCTTGACCAACAACACCCGCTACGGGCTGGGCGCCACCGTCTTCAGTCGACGCAACGGACCCGGGATCGCCGCCCGTGTTCGTTCCGGAATGGTTTCGATCAATACGGTCTTCGGGTTCGCCGCGCTGCCATCGGTGCCGTTCGGTGGTGTCGGTGCGTCCGGGTTCGGCCGCATCCACGGCCCCGACGGCCTCCGCGAGTTCTGCTACGCGCACGCCGTGGTTCGGCAGCGCTTCGCGTCGCCGATCGCACTGCTGACGTTTCGGCGCACTGCCCGAACCGATGCGCTCCTCGGCAAGATCGTCGCCTTGGTCCACGGGCGCAAGTAATCGGCCCGCCTCGTCACCGACTGATTCTGATGCGCCGGCTCCTCGGCGGGCCGTTTCGGCCCACCTCGTCACCGACTGATTCTGATGCGCCGGCTCCTCGGCGGGCCGTTTCGGCCCACCTCGTCACCGGACGAGCAACCAGCCCTGGGTGTGCCGGTAGAACGTCGAGCGTTTCACCGTCCGGCGCCCCGGCACACCGTCGCTGACCACCGCCGCCCCGGTGGTACCCAGCTGCGCCGCCCGCCCGGCAACCCAACGGCGCCGGCCCGCGACCCGCGCCCGCAGGCCGGGCAGCGTCAGCGTCGGCTCGATCCGAACCCCGGCCGCGTCACCGTCGAACAGAACGGTGTCGTCCACCACCGCCTCGCCGTGCAGCCCCCGCGCGCCGGCGGGCGGCAGCCACCGCGCCGCACCGACCAGGACCGTGGCGGTGTCGTCGCGGATCAGCGGAACCCGGTGCGCTGATCCGCGCCGGGCTCGCCGCGCGGCGCGGAGCCCGGATGCCAGCCGGTAGGCGCGGGTGGCCGCGGTGCGCCGTCGCGCGACGTAGCCGACCTCCACGTCGAACGCCTCGACACGCAGCAGTCGGCTCAACACCGCTGACAGGTCGGCGTCCGCACCGACCACGATCAGTCGCCGGTGCTGCGTCAGGGCGGCGTCGATCGCATCCGCGCCGCTGATGCGTCGTGACGGCAGGCCGGTCAACGGGCGCGGCAACCGCGCCCGATCGTCGAACACCAGCACTGCTGTCTCCGCGGTCTCTGTGCTCACAATGGTGTTTTACCGGGTCCGGGCAAACGGCTGAGATAGGGTGGGTCACCGGCTGACCACAATGAGGCGGGCGCGACACCCGCTGAACAACCTAAGCGGGAGACATGCCGGCAATCGTCCTGATCGGCGCCCAATGGGGCGACGAGGGCAAAGGTAAGGCCACCGACCTGCTCGGTGAGCGCGTGCAGTGGGTGGTGCGCTATCAGGGCGGCAACAACGCCGGGCACACCGTCGTACTGCCTAACGGGGAGAACTTCGCACTGCACCTGATCCCGTCGGGGGTGCTGACCCCCGACGTCACCAACGTCATCGGCAACGGCGTGGTGGTCGATCCGGGGGTGCTGCTCGACGAGCTCAGCGGACTCGAGGCCCGCGGAGTGGACACCACCCGGCTGTTGATCTCCGCCGACGCGCACCTGCTGATGCCGTACCACGTGGCGATCGACAAGGTGACCGAGCGCTACCTGGGCAACAAGAAGATCGGCACCACCGGCCGCGGCATCGGGCCCTGCTACCAGGACAAGATCGCCCGGATCGGGATCCGGGTCGCCGACGTGCTCGACCCCGAACAGCTCGCCCACAAGATCGAGGCCGCGTGCGAGTTCAAGAACCAGGTACTGGTCAAGATCTACAACCGCAAAGCACTCGAACCCGAACAGGTCGTCGAGGACCTGCTGGCGCAGGCCGAAGGCTTCAAACACCGCATCGCCGACACCCGGCTGCTGCTGGGCAATGCGCTGGAGGCGGGGGAGACGGTGCTGCTGGAGGGCTCCCAGGGCACCCTGCTCGACGTCGACCACGGCACCTATCCGTATGTGACCTCGAGCAACCCGACCGCCGGCGGCGCGGCCGTCGGCTCCGGCATCGGGCCGACCCGGATCACCACCGTGCTGGGCATCCTCAAGGCCTACACCACCCGCGTCGGGTCGGGGCCGTTCCCGACCGAGCTGTTCGACGAGCACGGCGCCTACCTGTCCAAGACCGGCGGTGAGGTGGGGGTCACCACCGGCCGTGCCCGGCGCTGCGGCTGGTTCGACGCGGTGATCGCGCGCTACGCCACCCGGGTCAACGGCATCACCGACTACTTCCTGACCAAACTGGACGTGCTGTCCAGCCTGGAAACCGTGCCGATCTGCGTGGGCTACACGGTCGACGGCAAGAAGACCGACGAGATGCCGATGACGCAGAGCGAACTGGGCCGCGCCCAGCCGGTGTACGAGGAGCTGCCCGGCTGGTGGGAGGACATCTCCGGGGCCCGCGATTTCGCGGACCTGCCCGCCAAGGCCCGCGACTATGTGCTGCGGCTCGAGGAGCTGGCCGGTGCGCCGGTGTCGTGCATCGGCGTCGGCCCGGGCCGCGATCAGACCATCGTGCGCCGCGACGTCATCCGGGAATCCCGGTGAGCGAGCCCGAAGAACTCGACCCCGACTACCGCAAGCACGGCGGCTTCCCGCGGTACGAGGCAGCGCAGCCCGGACCCGGCTTCGGCCGGTTCGTCGCCGCGATGCGCCGCCTGCAGGACCTCGCGGTGTCCACCGACCCCGGCGGCGACACCTGGGACGACGCCGCCGAACGCGCCGAGAACATGATCAAACTGCTCGACCCGTTCCAGGTGCCTGAGGGCGTCGCCCCGGCCGGGCGGGTCCCGTCGCTGCCGGGCATGGGCAGCCTGCTGTTGCCGCCGTGGAAGATCACCCGATTTGATCCCGACGGGGTGGAGATGCGGGGCCAGTTCGGTCGCTACTACGTCGGCGGCAACTACGCGGTGCACGGCGGGGTGCTGCCGCTGCTGTTCGATCACCTCTGCGGGATGGTGGTGCACGCCGCGCAACGCCCGATCAGCCGGACCGCGTATCTGCATGTCGACTACCGCAAGGTCACCCCGATCGACACCCCGCTGAAGGTTCGCGGCCGCATCGACTCCAGCGAGGGCCGCAAGGCGTTCCTGTCCGGTGAACTCACCGATGAGGACGACACCCTGCTGGCCGAGGTCAACGCCCTGATGGTCCGGCTGCTGCCCGGGCAACCCTGACCTGTTCGTCGAGCATCCGACATTCGGCGCGGTCGAGGCCGTCCCCTTATCCTTGAACACATGGTCGAGCGCTGGAGGGAGCAACCGAAATCCGGCAGTCGGCACACCCGCTCCGACGCTGGCGGTGGTCCGGAAACCCCGGCGACCGATCCGATCCGGGCCGACGGTCCGGCCCCGGCTGCCACCGAGGTGATGCCGGCCGCGGACGCCGCCCCGGAGACTGAAGCCATCCCCGCGGGTGATGGCGCGCCGGCGACCGAGGCGATCCCGGCGGGCGACGCCACCCCCACCCCCAACAGCGGCACCTGGACCCGGATCCTGCTGCTCGGAGCGGAGGAGACCAGCCGCGACGTGGTGATCGCGCTGCAGCGCCTCGGTGCTGAAGTCATCGTCGCCGAGCGTCACTCCGGCACCCCGCGGATCGCCGACCGGTCGGTGGTGGTCGATGCGGCGAACGCCGACCAGTTGGCCGCGACCATCGCGCGGCTGCAGCCCGGGTTCGTGGTGGTCGCCGGCTCGGATCCGATCGCGGCCGAGGCGCTGGGCGCCGCCGCCGAGGCCGGGTCGACCGCGGTGATCCCCAGCGTCCGCGGCGCCCGGCTGGGTGCCGACCGGGAGGGGATGCGACGGATGGCCGCCGACGAACTCGGCCTGCCGACCGCGCCGTTCTGGTTCGCCGGCTCTGTCGAGGAACTTCGCGCGGTCGCCGAACACGCCGGGTTCCCGATGCTGGTCAAGCCGGTGACCGCGGCACGCGGTGAGGGCGTGTCGCTGATGCTGCGGCCCGACGACGTCGTACCGGCCTGGCAACGTGCGGTCACGACCGGCGCCGGCAAGGTGATGGCCGAGACGCTCGTGGAAGTCGACGACGAGGTCACGCTGCTGACGGTGCGCAGCGTCGGCGCCGACGGGCCGACGCTGGACTTCTGTGCGCCGATCGGGCACCGCCAGGTCGACGCCGACGGTCGGCCCACGCTGGAGTCCTGGCAGCCACAGCCGATGAGCGCCGCCGCGCTTGACGCCGCCAGGTCGATCGCCGCCCGCGTCGTCACGGCCCTCGACGGACGCGGCGTGTTCGGGGTCGAGCTGATGATCCACGGCGACGAGGTGTACTTCTCCGATGTCACCGTGCATCCCCAGGACACCGCCCTGGTGACCCTGCGCAGCCAGCGTCTTTCGGCGGCCGAATTGCAGGCCCGGGCGATCCTGGGCTTGCCGGTCGACACCATCATGATCTCGCCCGGGGCGGCCCGCGTCATCTATGCCGACGGCGAGGCGGTCGAAGCGACGGCGAACGGTCCGGGGCCGGCCGCCGCGCTCGCCGGGGCGCTGGCCGTCCCGGAGACCGATGTGGCGGTTTTCAGTCATGACGACGGCCATCCGCGGCACCGGCTGGGTGCGGCGGTGGCCACCGGATCGGATGTGACGGTCGCGCGTGCCCACGCCGAGCGGGCGTGCGCGGCGCTGACCAAGCGGTGGCCGTGATGAGCACCGCCACCGCCGATGTGCCAGACTTTCGCGGGTGAGCTACGCAGGAGATATCACACCGCAACAGGCCTGGCAGCTGCTCAGTGACAACCCGGACGCGGTGCTGGTCGATGTGCGCACCGATGCCGAATGGCGCTTCGTGGGGGTGCCGGATCTGTCCGATCTCGGACGCGACGTGATCTACATCGAGTGGAACCGCTACGACGGGCAGCACAACGAGAGCTTCGTCGCCGACCTGTTGGAACGGGTCCCAGTCGCCGGCCCCGGGGAGCGGCCGGTGGTATTCCTGTGCCGCTCCGGCAACCGCTCCATCGGTGCCGCGGAGGCGGCCACCGCCGCGGGGATCGCCCCGTCCTACAACGTGCTGGAAGGGTTCGAGGGAAACCTCGACGAGCACGCCCACCGCGGGGTCGGCGGATGGCGCACCGTCGGCCTGCCCTGGAGGCAGTCATGACACCCTCGGTCCGCACGCCGGATCCGTTGCCCGACGGCGTCAGCCAGGCCACCATCGGGGTCCGCGGCGGCGTGCTGCGCTCGCAGTTCGCCGAAACCGCCGAAGGGCTCTATCTGACCTCCGGTTATGTCTACGACTCCGCCGAAGCCGCCGAGCAGGCGTTCACCGGCGAGGTGGACCGCTTCGTGTACTCGCGCTACGGCAACCCGACCATCAGCATGTTCGAGGAGCGGCTGCGGCTGATCGAGGACGCCCCGGCCTGCTTCGCCACCGCCAGCGGGATGGCGGCCGTGTTCGTTTCACTGGGCGCGCTGCTGGGTGCCGGCGACCGGCTGGTCGCGGCGCGCAGCCTGTTCGGGTCGTGCTTCGTGGTGTGCAACGAGATCCTCCCGCGCTGGGGTGTCGAGACGGTATTCGTCGACGGCGACGACCTGAGCCAGTGGGAGCAGGCGCTGTCGGTGCCCACCACGGCGGTGTTCTTCGAAACGCCGTCCAACCCGATGCAGTCGCTGGTAGACATAGCCGCGGTCACCGAAATGGCGCACCGGGCCGGCGCGAAAGTGGTGCTGGACAACGTCTTCGCGACTCCGCTGCTGCAGCAGGGGTTTCCGTTGGGTGTGGATGTGGTGGTGTACTCGGGCACCAAACACCTCGATGGCCAAGGCCGGGTGCTGGGTGGGGCCATCCTCGGCGATAAGGAATACATCGGCGGTCCGGTGCAGCAGCTGATGCGCCACACCGGCCCGGCCATCAGCGCCTTCAACGCCTGGTTGCTGCTGAAAGGCCTTGAGACGCTGTCGCTTCGGGTCCAGTACAGCAACTCGGCCGCGTTGCGTATCGCCGAGTACCTGGAGCGTCATCCGGGTGTGCGCTGGGTGCGCTACCCGTTCCTGCCGTCGCACCCGCAGTACGACCTGGCCAGAAAGCAGATGTCCGGCGGCGGCACCGTGATCACCTTCGAGCTTGATGCCGCTGAAAACGAGGCCAAGCAGCGCGCTTTCGAGATGCTCAACAAGCTGCAGCTGATCAACATCTCCAACAACCTGGGTGACGCGAAATCGCTGATCACCCACCCCGCCACCACCACGCATCGCGCGATGGGCCCGGAGGGGCGTGCGGCGATCGGCTTGGGCGATGGGGTGGTGCGGATCTCGGTTGGACTCGAGGCCACCGATGATCTGCTCGCCGACCTGGATCACGCGCTGGGGTAGCGGACCCAAACTGGTGCCGAGTGGCACTTTGACGACGCGACACGCCAGGCAAGCGTCGTGAAAGTGCCACTCGCGGGGGAAGCGGGAAAGGAGAGCCGCTAACCCGCTTCCTGCTCGGCGTGCTCGGCTTGTTCGGCCGCCGCCAGGGCGCCGCGCTGCTGTTCGGCCGCACGGGTCATGGCCAGCCGGGCATAGATCATCTGGCTGGTGATCGCCATCTCGCCGCGGCCGCGGCCCAAAAACGTGATGGACCAGTGGAACAGCGTGGTGATCCGGTTCTTGAACCCGACGAGGTACAGCAGGTGCAGTACCAGCCACGCCAGCCAGGCGATGAAGCCGCCGAACTCGATTCGGCCCACCTTGGCGACGGCGCTGAACCGCGAGATGGTCGCCATACTGCCCTTGTCGAAGTACTTGAACGGCGCGCGGTCCGCGGGATCGTCATGGCCCCGGATGGACTGCTTGATCAGCTTGGCCGCGTATTTCGAACCCTGGATTGCGCCCTGCGCCTGCCCGGGGACGCCCGGCACCGCCATCAGGTCGCCGACGACGAAAACGTACGGATGACCCTTCACCGACAGGTCTGGCTGCACGACTACTCTTCCGGCACGGTCGATCTCGGTGCCGTCGGACTGATCGGCGACCATCTTGCCCAGCGGGCTGGCCTGCACGCCGGCCGCCCAGACCTTGCAGGCGCACTCGATGCGATGCTCGGTGCCGTCCTTGTCCTTGACCGTGATGCCCTGGTAGTCGACGGCGGTCACCATCGCGTTGAGTTGCACCTCGACGTCCATCTTCTCCAGTCGCCGCTGGGCCTTGAGGCCCAGCTTTTCGCCCATCGGCGGTAACACCGCAGGTGCCGCGTCCAGCAGGATCACCCGGCAATCACTGGGCCGGATGGTCCGAAACGCACCCGCCAGGGTGCGTTCGGCGAGCTCGACGATCTGCCCGGCCACCTCGACGCCGGTGGGCCCGGCGCCCACCACCACAAAGGTCAGTCGGCGGTCGCGTTCGGCGTGATCGGTGGTGACCTCGGCCACCTCGAACGCACCCAGGATCCGGCCACGCAACTCCAGCGCATCGTCGATGGTCTTCATGCCGGGCGCGTAGGTGGCGAAATGGTCGTTGCCGAAATAGGACTGCTGCGCGCCGGCGGCGATGATCAGGCTGTCGAACGGGGTGACGGTGTGGGTGTCGACCAACTTCGACGTCACCGTCTTGGCGGCCAGGTTGATGTCCTCGACGTCGCCGAGCAGCACCCTGGTGTTCTTTTGTCTGCGCAGAATCAGCCGGGTGGTGGGGGCGATCTCGCCCTCGGACAGGATGCCGGTGGCCACCTGATACAGCAGCGGCTGGAACAGGTGTGTGGTGGTTTTGGAAATGACCGTGACGTCCACATCGGCGCGTCTGAGCGCCTTGGCCGCGGTCAGGCCGCCGAACCCGGACCCGATGATGACGACGCGGTGGCGCCCAGGCGCAGGCGTGTTCATCCGACCCGGCTCCAGGGACGAGCGGTGACCTCGGTCATCTCCAGTGCCTTGGCGGTGTACACCCGATAGCCCAGATGTGGTCGATACCCGTGTATTTCGGGGGTATCCAGGCTGGCGATGAAGGAAAGGATCGCGGTGCTGAACACCTGACCGGGAACCAGTACCGGGAAGCCCGGCGGATACGGGGTGACGAAGGTGGCCGACACCACCTGCTCGCCGGCCTCGATCCGGTCGGTGATCTCCTCGGAACTGAGGTATTCACACAGGTTGTCGTCGTAGCCGAGGTAGAAGGCGCGGCGCACATCGCCATCGGGTGTCACGGTGTCGCCGCCCTTCTCCACGAACGCGGAGTGGAATCCGCTGAAGTCGGGCAGCGGCGCCGAGGGGTTGGTCAGCCGCTGGACCGCCCGCTCGTGTCGGGCGCGGTCGCCAAGTCCCATATCAGTGATCCTGTCGTCGAGTTCGTGAGCGAATTTCACCAGTACCTCAACCAGGTAGGCAACCGAGCTGCGGGTGGTTCCGATGTTGGTCATGAACAACACGGTGTTGCGGGAGGTCTTGTTGATCTGCACGCCGTATCGGTCCATCAGTTCGGCGCGTTTGAAGGTGTCGCCGTCGATGCCGGTGGGGCCGACGTAGAGCGTGATGCGGCTCGGGTCCAGTACGAACTCGTCCTGTTCCCAGGCGGTTGCCATGTTGTGCAGGCCGCTGCGCAGCGGCTGGTCGATCGCCGACGGGCGGTAGCTGTCCGGGATCATCTCCGCCGTCGACAGGCAGTGCATGTAGCGGCTCAGCAACGGGTGGTTGTCGATCGCGTCGCGCAGCTGCATCGCGTTCTCCACCTGCTTTTGCACCAGCTCGACGCCTTCCAGGTCGGCCTGTCGGCGGCCCACGTCCAGTGACGCCAGCACCTGATAGTTGGGCGAGGTGGAGGTGTGCGCCATGTAGGCCTCGTGGAAGGTCTCCTGCACCTTCTGGTCGAAGTCCTGGTCGAACACGTGGATCATCGACCCCTGCCGCAGCGAGGTCAACGTTTTGTGGGTGGATTGGGTGGCGTACACCCGCACCCGGGCGCGTGCCGGATCGGGGAGTAGCCGGGTGTTCAGCAGCGTCTCGTTATCGGCGCCGGCCATCGTGGCGGCGTACTGCTCGTAGGCCTGTCGGTAGTTCTCCGAGCGCAGTTTCTCGCGCAGCGCCTGCGCGGAGTACATGCCGGTGCGCCGGCGGTAGATGTGGTGGAAGCGGGCGAACGCGAACCAGGCCTCGTCCCAGAGGAACACCAGGTCGGGTTTGATCGCCAGGCATTCCTCCATCACCCGCTGCACGTCGTAGACGACGCCGTCGAAGGTGCAGTTGGTCAGCGTCAACAGCTTGACCCGATCCAGTTTGCCGGCGTCACGCAGCGTCAGGAGCCGGGATTTGATCTCGCGCAACGGAACTCCGCCGTACATCGAATACGGGTTGAGCGGGTAGGCCTCGAGGTAGGTGACCTGGGCGCCGGCCATCATCAGACCGTAGTGGTGCGACTGGTGGCAATTGCGGTCCACCAGCACGATGTCGCCGGGCGCGATCAGCGCCTGTTCGACGATCTTGTTCGCCGTCGACGTGCCGTTGGTGACGAAATAGGTGTGCCGGGATCCGAACGTGCGGGCGGCCAGCGCTTGCGCGTCGCGCAGCGGACCGGTGGGTTCCAGCAGCGAATCCAGCCCGCCGCAGGTGGCTGAGGTCTCGGCCAGGAACACCTCCAGGCCGTAGAAGCGGACCATGTCGTTGATCCAATGCGAGTTGACGATCGACTTGCCCTGCGAGATCGGCAGCGCGTGGAACACCCCGGTCGGCCGGTGGCTGTATTCGCGCAGTGCGGAGAAGAACGGGGTCTTGTACCGCGCGGCGACGCCGTCGAGCAGACACAGGTGCAGGTCCAGCGAGCCCTCCCCGGCGTGGAAGACCCGGCGGAAATGCTGGCCGAGCCGGCCCGCCACATCTTCCACCTCGATCTCGGTCATCAGGTACAGGTCCAGTTCCGGGCGGGTATCGGCCAGGGAGCGGGCCAGGATCTGGGCGCGTTCCTCCGGCGAATGGTCAGCCAGATCCTCGGCGACGTGCGCGTCGACGAACTCGGCCAGCGCGGAGAGGTCCCGGCGGGAGCGGTGCGAGAACCGTCGTCGGATCACACAGGCCTGCAGGTTCACGTTCAGCCGGGCCGCGATCACCGCCTCGTCGCCGCTGCCGACCACCACCAGCTCGTAGATGAACTGGTCGTCGGGGCGGCGCCAACTGCGCACCTCGTCGCGCAACTCGCGTTGTTGCGCCTCGGTCATCGTCTCGACCACCAGCACCTCGAAGTACGGCCGGGCCGGCCGTTCCGGGCGTCGAACGACGCTGGCGTCAGCTTCCTCCTCGGCGTCGACCGGGGAGTCCAGGGTGCCGCTGCGGTAGGACTCGGTGACCAGCGCGCGGTTGATCCGGGCCACCGTGCGGGCGAACTTGCCGTAGCTGCCGGTGCTGAACAGCCGTTGGATCTGGCCGAACACCGCGCTGCCCGGAAATGCCCAATATCGTTCGAATGGGCGCAGTTGAGTCAGCAGCGCATCGACGGTGCCGATCAACGGTTCGCTGTCGCGGCCTCGTCCGGAGGCGTTGGCCAGCCGTTCGCTGGCCTCCTCCAATCGGCACCAGGCATCGGCGCGGAATTGCCACACGCTGTTGTACGCCCGCGGATTGACCTCAGCCATCAGAGCCTCCCACCCTTGAGCACTGTCCTCAGGCTAGGCGGCTTGCGACGTTCAAGCGGGGCTTTCGGCGGCGGGCGGTCAGTCCCGGTGCTCGATGACGCCCTGCGCGTGCTGGGCCCGATCCTCGTAGGCCTTGCGGGCGCTGGTGTCGAAGTCGAGGAAGATGCGGTCCAGGCCCAACCGCTTGTTCAGCCAGCGCCGGCCACGTGGTCCCAGCATCGAGGCCGCGGCGGCGGTGAAGCGGAGCGGTGTCGGGATCGACACATGCGTCTTGGGTTTGTTGAGCACCTTGACGACGGCCGCGGCGATGTCCTCGGGCTCCACCGGCTTGCTGGCCGCGGTGGTCTTGGTGCCCGAGATCAGCTCGGTGTTGGTGAACGGCGGCATCACCACGCTGACCTCGACGCCGTGCGGGGCGAACTCATCGGCCAGCGCGGTCGACAGCCCGACGACCGCGAACTTGGCGCCCACATAGACCACCTGTCCGGGCACCGGGATCAGCCCCGACAGCGAGGCGATGTTGATGATGTGGCCGCCGCGACGCTGGACCATCTCGGGCAACACCAATTGGCAGCCGTTGAGCACACCGTAGAAATTCACCTCGATCGCCGAGCGGATCGCCGCCTGGCTCTGCTCCAGGAACGGCCCGACCGGCATCACCCCGGCATTGTTGATCAGCACGTCGATGTGCCCGCCGCCGTCGGCGCGCGCCTTGTCCAGAAAAGCGGCGAACGACTCCCGGTCGGTGACGTCCAGCGGGTGACCCGAGACCGGGCCCAGGCCGCTGATGTCGGCGATCGTCTTCTCCAGGACGTCGAGGTCACGGTCTCCGATCACCACCCTGGCGCCGCGGGCCAGTAGAGCTTTGGCGGTGGCCAGCCCGATACCGCGGGCGGCACCGGTGATGGCCACGGTCTTACCGGTGATGTTGTCCATGCGGACGAACTTTACACGTGTCAAGTTTTGCTGGGAATGCTGATGCCGGTCAGGACGGCGACTGCGCGGCGAACCGGTCGGTGTCCTCCGCCGACGGCGGCGGCGAGCTGAACGTCCGGTTGGCGTAGTCACCGCGTGGGTGCACCACCCGCGGCCACCAGAACCAGCGGCCCAGCAACACCGCGATCGACGGCATGAAGAACGAACGCACCACCCAGGTGTCGAGCAGCAGGCCGATGGCGACGGTGGAACCGAACTGCCCCAGCACGGTCAGCTCGCTGCCGAGCATGGCGGCCATGGTCGCCGCGAACACCATGCCGGCGGCTGTCACCACCCCGCCCGAGCCGCCGATGGCCCTCAGATAGCCGGTCTTGAGTCCGGCGTGGGTTTCCTCGGTGAACCGGGAGACCAGCAGCAGGTTGTAGTCCGAACCCACCGCCAGCAGCACGATGATCGCCAGCACCTGGGTGACCCAGTGGATGGGCATATGGAAGATGTCCTGCCAGATCAGCACCGAGATCCCCAGCGATGCGGCGATCGAGCTGGAGGCGGTGAATACGATCACCAGGGCGGCCACCAGGCTTCGGGTGAGCAGCATCATGATCAAGAAGATCAGCGTCAGCGAGGCCACCACGGCGATCATCAGGTCGTAGCGGGCGCCGTCGCGCATGTCTTTGTAGGTGGCCGCCTGGCCGCCGAGGAAGATCTTGGCGTCCGACAGCGACGACATCTTCAGGGCCTGCTGGGCCGCGGTGCGTGTCGGTTCGACGTGCGAGATGCCCTCCAGGCTGGCCGGGTCGCCCTCATGAGTGATGAAGAAGCGCGCCGATTTGCCGTCCGGGGACATGAACTGGCGCAGCCCGATCTGAAAGTCCGGGTTGTCGAAGGCCTCCGGGGGCAGATAGAACAGGTCGTCGTTCTTGGAGTCGTCGAAGCTCTGGCCCATCACGATGGACGTGTTGCTCATCGTGTCCATCTGGTCGAGCATCGCCAGCATCGTGCTGTGCATGGTCAGCGTCAGGCCTTTGGTGATCTTCGCGCTGGCGATGGCCGGCGGCAGGATCGTCACCATTTCCTGTTGTAGGGCGTCCATGTCGTGGGTGGTGCTCGACATCTTGGCGAGCTTTTCGTCGACCTGGTCGATGCCGTCCAACGCACCGAACAGGCCCCGGAATGACCAGCACATCGGGATGTCGAAACAGTGCGGCTCCCAGTAGAAGTAGTTGCGCATCGGTCGCCACTGGTCGTCGAAGTCGGCCATGTGGTCGCGCAGATTGTCGGTCACCACCACCATCTCGTCGGTGACACCGGCCAACGTGTGGGTGGTGTTGGACAACCGTTGGGTGATGTCCAGCATGTGTTCCATGTAGTCGATCGTGATCTGCTGCTGGTCGGCCATCTTGACCATGTCGTTCATGCGTTCGCGCAGGAAGTCCATGTTCTGGATGGTGAGCTGGCTCTGCATGCTGTTCACGAACGGTATCGAGCTGTGTTGGATCGGGATCCCCAACGGTCGGGTGATGCTCTGAATCATCGCGATCCCGTTGACCCGCATGATGTTTTTGGCGACGCGGTCCAGCACCAGCATGTCGGCGGTGTTGCGCATATCGTGGTCGGATTCCACCATCAACAGGTCGGGGTTCATCCGGGCCTGGGAGAAGTGCCGGGTCGCGGCGGCGTATGCGACGTTCACCTTGGCGTCGTCCGGCAGGTAGTACTGGTCGTTGTAGCCCGGCTTGGATCCGGGCAGCATCACCAGTCCGATCATCACCAGGAAGCCGCTGGCGACCATGATCGGCGCCGGCCAGCGCACCACAGCGGTGCCGACGCGATGCCACAGCTTGCTGCGGCCAACGCCTTTGGGCTCCAACAGGCCGAAGCGGCTGCACACGGTCAACACCGCCGGACCCAGGGTCAGTGCGGCGGCGACCACAACCAGCATGCCGATCGAGACCGGAATACCCATGGTCTTGAAGTAGGGGAGTCGGGTGAAGCTCAGGCAGTAGTTGGCGCCGGCGATGGTCAGCCCTGACCCCAGCACCACCGGGGTCACGCTGCGCACCGTGGTGTAGTAGGCGCTGACCCGGTCCTGACCGGCAGCACGCGCCTCCTGGTAGCGGCCGATCAGGAAGATGCCGTAATCGGTACCGGCGGCGATCGCCAGCATCGTCAGAATGTTGGTGGCGAACGTGGTCAGCCGCATCACGTCGTGATAGCCCAGGACGGCGATCACACCACGGGCCACGGCCAGATCCAGCAGCGTGACGAACATCTGGACCAGCGTGGTGACCAGCGACCGGTAGACCACCAGCAGCATCACGAAGATCGCGACCAGGGTCAGCGACGTGATCGTCGCCAGGCTGTTGTTGCCGATGACGTGCATGTCGTCGGTGAGCGCCGCCCCGCCGGCGACGTAGGCCCGCACCCCCTCCGGGGGATGCGAATCGTCGATGACCTTGCGGACCGCTTCGACGGATTCATTGGCCAGGGTGGTGCCCTGCTGACCGGCAAGGTTCAACTGCACGTAGGCGGCCTTCGCGTCGCTGCTCTGCACCCCCGCCGCGGTGAGCCGCTCACCCCAGAAGTCCTGCATGTGCTGGACGTGTTCGTGATCCTTGCTGAGCTCCTCGATCAGCCCGTCGTAGTACCGGTGCGCGGAGTCGCCGAGCTTGTCCTGGCCCTCCAGCACGATCATCACCATGCTGTTGGAATCGAATTCCTTGAAGTTCTTGCCCATCCGGGCCATTGCCGTCATCGACGGTGCTTCTTCGGGAGCCATTGGCGCCGAATGCAACTCGCCGACGACCTCCAGTTGGGGGACGGCGACGTTGACGATGACCGTCAGCGCTACCCAGGCGATGATGATCGGCACCGCGAACCAGCGCAGGATGTGCGCCAGGAGCGGTCGTTTGTTGCGTTGATCGGTGCTGGGCTGCGTCATCCTGACTTCACTAAGCAGTAGGTCTGGGCGTTGGTTCCATCGGCATGGCGTTCGTCGCGAATCCTGTCGTCGATCGAGATGCGGCATCCGATCTGATCGCTGTCGCCCTGCACCACGATGTTGGCGGCCACCGAAGGCAGGATGGTGCTCAGGGTCAGCGACCACGGCAGTACGGCACCGTTGATCTGGTGGGTATTGGCCTCGGCGTCCCAGTAGTTGAGGTTCACCGTGGTCCCGGCCGGGCCGAACACCTCATAGGTGACGACCTTCGGATTGAACTGCACGATCTCGATTCCCTGCCCGGCGCGCGCGTTGGGGTCCTCGGAGGCGAAGATCCCGTGCAGCCGCGACACGACGACGGCGGAGATCGACAGCACGATGATGAAGATCAGCGGGATCCACACTCGGTTGAACAGCTTGGTCACTGCACCTCGATCCGCACCTAATAAGCTTCGTTTAGCTAAGCTTTTGCTGACGTTACCGCACATTAGAGCGATATGTGAAGCCGGTCATCCGAGCAGCTGGGCGTGCTCGCCGCCACACCCAACCGGGAGCAGCGAGGTGAGCAGGTAACGGGTCTGCAGTCTGATGTAGTCGTCCAGGCGGTAGATCGGCCCGAAGTGCCAGTGCTTGAGTGCCCAGCCGTGGGCGAGCAGCATGATGTCGAAAACCACCAAGTCGACGTCCACGGCGGTGAAAGTGCCCTCGGCGACCCCGGTTTCGATGGCCGCGCGCAGCGGTGCCGCCGTCGCGATCTCCAGGTCTTTGATCCGGGCGCGTCCGGCCGCGTCCAGGGTGCGGCTTTCCCGGTAGGTCAGCACCACCGCATCCAGGTTCTCGTCCACGATCTCGATGTAGCGGCGGATCCCGGCGGCCAGTTGCGCGACGACGTCGTCGCCGGCGGCCGCCATGACCGGTGCCAGCTGGTCGCGGAACGCGTCGAGGATCCGCACGATAGTTGCCAGCAGGAGGTCTTCCTTGCCGCCGAAGTACTTGTAGATCAGCCCCACGCTGACGTTGGCCTCGGTGGCCAGGTCCTGCATGGACATCTGGTGAAACCCGGTTTTGCTCATGACGGTGACGGCGGCGTCGAGCAGTTGGCGACGTCGTGAACTGGCCCGCGCGGCGCGCACGGCGTCTTCGACAGGCAGATCGGCGTAGTCCCCGGCCATCAGATACCCAGGTCTTTGGCGACGATCGTCTTCATGATCTCGTTGGTTCCGCCGTAGATGGTCTGGATGCGGGCGTCGACGAAGGCCCGCGATACCGGGTACTCGCGCATGTAGCCGTAGCCGCCGTACAGCTGCAGGCAACGGTCCGCGGTGCGCATCTGCAGGTCGGTCGTCCACCATTTCAGCTTCGCCGCCCGTGCCGCGCTCAGCGTGCCCTCGAGGTGTTCAGCGATGCAGTCATCGAGATAGGTGCGCGCGATGTCGAGTTCGGTGGCGACCTCGGCGAGCACGAATTGGGTGTTCTGGAAAGCCGATATCGGCGATCCGAACGCCTGGCGCTGCCGGACGTAGTCCAGGGTTTCGGCGAGGACGCCGTCGGCCGCGGCCACCGCGCCCACGCCCAGCGAGAGCCGTTCCTGCGGAAGGTTGCGCACCAGCTGGAAAAAGCCCTGGCCCTCCTCGCCGAGCAGGTTGTCCACCGGCACCCGCATCTCGGTGAAGGTCAGCTCGCTGGTGTCCTGGGCATGCAGGCCGATCTTCTCCAGGTTGCGGCCTCGGGCGAATCCCGCCGTGTTCGGGTCGACGACCAACAGGGAGAGGCCGTGGTGTCGATCGGGTGCGGTGCGTACCGCGATGACGAACAGGTCGCCGTTCTGACCGTTGGAGATAAAGGTTTTCGCGCCGTTGACGACGTAGTGATCGCCGTCTCGATGCGCGGTGGTGCGGATCCCGGCCAGGTCGCTGCCGGTGCCGGGCTCGGTCATCGCGATGCCCAGCACCGTCTCGCCGGTCACCACGCCGGGTAGCCAGCGCCGTTTCTGCTCGGCGGTGGTCAGATCGGTCAGATACGGCAGTACGACGTCGTTTTGCAGCGAGAAGGCGATGGCCTCGGCGGCCGCCCCGACGCGTTGCAGCTCGCTGATCACGATCGCGTGATAGCGGAAGTCATGGACGTCTGGGCCACCGAGGTCCTCGGATACCGGAAAGCCCAACAGGCCCAGCCGTCCGGCCTCGGTGAACAACGATCGGTCCCAGCAGCCGGTGTGCTCCCAGGCCTCATGGGCCGGAACGACGGTGCGCTGTACGAAATCGCGGACCAGTTCCCGGAATTGGTGATGCTCAGGGGTGTAGCTCAATGCCATGGCGATTACTCCTGGTCAGCGGAAAGCGCCCAGCCCGGTGAATGCCTGACCGAGAATCAACTGATGCATCTCGGGCGTGCCCTCGTAGGTCAGCACTGACTCGAGGTTGACCATGTGGCGGATCACCGGGTATTCAAGAGATATCCCGTTGCCGCCCAGTATCGTTCGTGCGGTCCGGCAGATCTTCAGCGCCTCGCGAGTGTTGTTCAGCTTGCCGAAGCTGACCTGTTCGGGGTGCAGCCCGACGCTGTCCTTCAGCCGGCCGAGCTGCAGCGACAGCAGCTGGCCCTTGTGCAGTTCGACGGCCATGTCGACGAGTTTGGCCTGAGTCAGCTGGAAGCCGGCGATCGGCTGACCGAACTGGGTGCGTTGACCGGCGTAGGTCAGGGCGGACTGCCAGGCGGACCGGGCGGCGCCCATCGCCCCCCAGATGATGCCGTAGCGGGCTTCGGACAGGCTGGCCAGTGCCCCCTTGACGCCGCGCGCGTGCGGCAGCGCGGCTTCGGCCGGCAGCCGTACCTCGTCGAGCACGAGTTCGCTGGTGATCGAGGCGCGCAGCGACAGCTTGTGGTGGATGGTGTGCGCGGAGAAGCCGGGGGTGTCGGTGGGGACGATGAATCCGCGGATGCCGTCATCGGTGCGTGCCCACACGACCGCGACGTCGGCGATGGAGCCGTTGGTGATCCACATCTTGCGGCCATCCAGAATCCAGTCGGATCCGTCGCGTCGGGCACGGGTTTGCATGGCCGACGGATCTGACCCGACATCGGGTTCGGTCAGCCCGAAGCAGCCGATCAGCTCACCGGAGGCCATCGGCGGCAGCCACCGCTGCTTCTGTTCCTCGGACCCGTTGTTGTAGATCGAGAACATCGCCAGCGAACCCTGCACCGAGACCAGTGACCGGATGCCGGAGTCGGCGGCCTCCAGTTCCAGGCACGCCAACCCGTAGTGCACCGCCGAGGCGCCGCCGCAACCGTAGCCGTGCAGGTGCATGCCGAGCAGGCCCAGCTCGCCGAATTGCTTGGCCAACTCGCGGGCCACCGGCAGGTCGCCGGCCTCAAACCAGTCGGCGACGTACGGGGTGACGTGTTCGGCGCAGAACGCGCGCACCGTGTCGCGTACCGCGATCTCGTCGTCGGATAGCGATGCGTCCAGACTCAGCGGATCCTGCGGGTCGAAGTCGGTCATGATGGGTTCCCTGGTCATCCGGCCATCGTAAGGCCGCCGCTGACGCTGATCACCTGCCCGGTGATGAACGACGCCGCATCCGAGGCGAAGAACAGCACCGGAGCGGCCACTTCGTCGGGCCGGGCCAGCCGGCGAAACGGGATCGCTTTGACCAGAGCCTCTTTCAGCTTTTCGGGCTGGGCGGCGAACAGCGGGGTGTCGGTCGGTCCGGGGCACACGCAATTGATGGTGATCGCATGCCGGGCCATCTCGCGGGCCAGTGACTTGGTCAGTGCGATCACGCCGCCCTTGGCCCCGGCGTAGATCGTCTCGCCCGCGCTGCCCACCCGGCCGGCGTCGCTGGCCACGTTGATCACTCGTCCGGCACCGCCGGCCTCGATCATCCCGGGCAGGAACGCGCTGCACATGTGCACCGGGCCCAGGTAGTTGATGGCCACCACCTTTTCGGCGAACTCCGTGGTGGCATTGAGGAATTGGTCGGTGCGGTCCCACCCGGCGGCATTGACCAGCACGGTGGGCACCCCCACCTCGGCGCGCACCCGGTCGCGCAGGGTGTCCACCGCCGCGCGGTCGGCGATGTCGACCGGCAGCGCGGTGATCCGCTCCGGGAGCTCGGTGGCGGTTGCCTGCGCGGCGGCTTCGTCGAGGTCGGCGGCGACCACGTGATCACCCCGGGCAGCGAAACCCAGCGCGATCGCCTTGCCGATACCCGATCCGGCACCGGTCACCAGTACCAGCTTGCTCATCGGTGCGCCTCCCGGTCAGGCCGTGACGTAGCGGGCGAAATCGGCGGGCCGTTTCTCGGCGAATGCCGCGGCCCCTTCCCTGGCTTCGTCGGTGTCGACGAAGATCTCCAGCGCCGACATCGCCATATTGCTCAGTCCGGCTTGGTGATCGGTGTCGGCGTTGAACGACTGTTTGAGGAAGCGCAGCGCGGTCGGGCTCTTCTCGGCCATCTCGGCGGCGAGCGCCTTGGCCTCGGCCATCAGCTGATCGGCGGGAACCACGTAGTTGACCAGGCCCCACCGTTCGGCGGTGGCGGCGTCGTAGCGGCGGCATAGGTACCAGATCTCCCGGGCCCGTTTCTCGCCGACCACCCTGGCCAGGTAGGCGGACCCGAAGCCGGCGTCGAACGAACCGACCCGGGGTCCGGCCTGCCCGAAGGTGGCGGTGTCGGCGGCGATGCTCAGATCGCACAGCACGTGCAGGACGTGTCCGCCGCCGACCGCGACCCCGTTGACCGCCGCGATCACCGGCTTGGGGACGTCGCGGATCAGCTTGTGCAGATAGCCGATCTCGAACATGCCGCTCTCGCTGGGACCGTAGTCGCCGGTCTCGGCGCGCTGTTTGACGTCGCCGCCGGTGCAGAACGCCTTGTCGCCGGCGCCGGTCA
This sequence comes from Mycobacterium sp. NGS50, assembly GCF_059812545.1. Lineage (NCBI taxonomy): Bacteria > Bacillati > Actinomycetota > Actinomycetes > Mycobacteriales > Mycobacteriaceae > Mycobacterium > Mycobacterium sp. NGS50. The sequence continues at coordinate 83,464 of NZ_JCALCW010000003.1, read as the reverse complement.
GGATGATCACCGACACCGCGGTGTCGGCCCAGGCGGCGCGAAACGCCTTGGTGAGTTCCTCGACCGTGGTGGCGGTGAACGCGTTGTAGCGGTGCGGCCGGTTGATGGTGATGACCGCGGCGGGACCGTCGATCTCGTAGGTGATGTCGGCGTAGTCGACCATGGCGCTCCTTGGTGGTGAATGGATATTCACTGGATGTGAACGTACATTCATTTCAGCCGGAAGGTCAAGACCCCCAGCGCGAGCAGACGCAAAGGTGCCCTTTTGCCGCCGGATTGGGGCACTTTTGCGACTGCTCGGCGAGGTTACGTGAGCTGTTCGCGCAGCTGGTATTTCACGACTTTGCCGGACTGGGTGCGGGGCAGCGCGTCGACGAACTCGAGTCGCAACGGGATCTTGTATCCGGCGAGCTTGTCGCGGGCGAATGACCGCAATTCCTCCAGCGTGAGCGCGGCATCGGGGCGCAGCACCACCACCGCGGTCACCGCTTCTCCCCACCGCTCGTCCGGAGTGCCCAGCACGGCGACCTCGGCCACCGCGGGATGGTGATAGAGCACATCCTCGACCTCGGCCGGGTAGACGTTCTCGCCACCGGAGATCACCATGTCCTTGACCCGGTCGATCACCCAGACGTAGCCGTCCTCGTCGGCCCGCCCGATATCGCCGGTGTGAAACCAGCCCTGGTCGTCGATGACCGCGGCGGTGGCCTGCGGGTTGCCCCAGTAGCCGGCCATCACCTGCGGTCCGCGCACACAGATTTCCCCGCGGTCACCGGTGGGCACCGGGTGGTTGTCGAGGTCGACCAGCCGAACATCCGACAGCGGCAGCACCTGATGGCCGGCCGCACCGATCTTCACCGCCACCTCGTCGGTGCGCAGCACCAGGGCCAGCGGGGCGGTTTCGGTCAGGCCGTAGCCCTGCGCGAACGGGATGCCGCGCGCCCCGTAGATCGAGATCAGCGCCTCGGGGACCGGGGCGCCGCCGCAGATGAACGACCGCACGCTGGACAGGTCGGCGTCGGCGAACTGCGGCAGCTGGCTCATGAACAAGAACATGGCCGGCACACCGAACATGGTGGTGATGCGATGTTCGGTGATCAGGCTCAGCGCCGCACCGGGATCGAAGGTCGGCATCAACACGATGTGTCCGCCTTTCTGCAACGTGACCAACGTCGTCACGTTCAGCCCGCCGATGTGGAACAGCGGCGCGCACACCAGCGACACGTCGTGCTGGCTGGTGTCGAACGACAGCATGGCGTTGACGTTGTTCCAGAACAGGTTGGCGTGGGTGAGCATCGCTCCCTTGGGCCGTCCGGTGGTGCCGGAGGTGTACATGATCACCGCGACCTCCTCGGGTCCGGGATACACCGGGTCGGTCAGCGGCGCACGCCGTGCCAGCAGATCCGGCAGCGTCTCCCACCCGGGAACCGGGGTCAGCGCGAGGCTGCGCTGCAGGGCTGTCTGGGCGCGCACCGGTTCGACCACCGCGGCACGTTCGGCGTCGGCGACCAGGGTGTGCACCCCGGCGTCGGACAGGATGTACTCGAGTTCGCCGGCGGTGAGTCGCCAGTTCAACGGCACGAACGACGCCCCGATCCGGGCGGCGGCGAACAAGGTGACCAGGAAGTCGGGGTGGTTGAGCCCCAGATAACCGACCCGGTCGCCGCGGGTGGCGCCGCCGGCCGCCAGTTCCGCCGCCAGCCGGTCGATCCGGTCGGCGAAATCGCGGTAAGTCCAGGTGTCGCCGTCGAACGTGATCGCCGGTAGATGAGGAGTGGCGGCGGCCCGCCGGGCGATCCAGGAACCGAGGTCCATTGGGGGCTGAATGGTCATGGCCTCATCCTGCCTGTAAGTGGCTAGCCGTTGGCGTTTAGACGGTGATGTCTTCAGCGATGCCACAGACCCGCGCGAGCCGACGATCAACGGTGAGCAGCGGCACCCGCAGTTGACTTGCCAACTCGACGTAGAGCGCGTCGAGAAGACGGATATCGGCGCGCCGCGCCCACGCGCCGAGCACCAGTGCGTGGATATCGTGGCGCTGCACGGGCAGATGAGTTAGCAGGTGGAGTCCAGCCTCGACATCGGTGGCTTGGATCGTGCCCGCGCGGTTGAGCCGGCCCAATGCCGACAGGACCTCGGCGTCGAGGTGGGCGGGGGCGTGCATGCGGGTGTCGCGGAGGCGTTGCCGGACGGCCGGCGCATAGGTGAAATCGCCGAGTAACTCCACCAGCGCGGACGTGTCGATGACGACATGCTCGGCGGAGGGCTGCGGTGCACTCACGCAAATTCACCGAATTCGGCGCGCGCTTCGTCGAGCGCCTCGATCGCGGCGTCGTGTGATCTGCGGGCGCGCGGCGGGGGAAGGGTTTCCAGCCACGCATTCGTCGCTCGGCGGTCAAGCTCGTCCGCGAGCGCTGCCTGTACCACCGAGGAAACATTGACATCCAGCGAGCGGGCACGGTCGGCAAGCTCATCTGGGACGTACACGTTGAGCCGAGCCATACACACACTATACACACCTGTGGTCGGAGGTTGCAGGTGACAGGCTGGACGGGTGCCCGGAACGATCTGCGACATCTTGCCGGCGGCGGCCGCTGCGCTGGGTGCACCGGACGCAGTCGACAGGCTCGGACTGAACCTCGGCGAAGTGCGCCGGGTCGTGCTGCTGCTGGTCGACGGGATGGGCAGCCACCTGCTGCCCGAATTGGCCGGGGACGCACCATTATTGGCGTCGGTGCTGGCCGGCGGTGCCGGGCGGCTGGACCAGCTGACGTGCACGTTCCCGTCGACGACGCCGACCAGCCTGGTGTCGCTGGGCACCGGGGTGCAGCCGGGCGAGCACGGCGTGCTGGGTTTCACGCTCAACATCCCGGGCACCGAGCGGGTGCTGACGCACATCGTGTGGGGCGGCGACCCGGACCCGGCTGCCTGGCAGCCGGTGCCGACCTGGTTTGAGCGGCTGCGCCGGGCCGGGATCAGTGCTCGCGCGGTGCTGCCGGCGCCGTTCGTCGGCAGCGGCCTGACCGAATCCGCCTACCGCGGCGCACAATTCCGGGCCGTCGCCAAGGGCGAGGACTACACCCAGGCCCTGTGCGACGAGGTGGCCGCGGCGCCCGGGCTGATCTACGGCTACACCGCCGCGCTGGACCACGCCGCGCACCTGTTCGGTATCGGGTCGCCGCGATGGCATACCGCCGCCGCGCGGGTCGATGCGCTGCTGACCCGACTGGTGGAGACCTTGCCGGCCGACGCGGCACTACTGGTCACCGCCGACCACGGCGGCCTGAACGTTCCCGCCTTCGATACTGGGGCCCGCATCGACCTCGACGCCGACCCGCGGCTGGCCGCCGGGATACGGGTGGTGGCCGGCGAACCGCGCGTTCGCTACCTGCACACCGAACCCGGCGCGGGCCCCGACGTGTTGGCGGCCTGGACCGAGATCCTGGCCGGTCGGGCCGAGGTCCGCGGTCGCGACGACGCGGTGGCCGCGGGCCTATTCGGGCCGGTGCGCCCCGAGCACCTAGCCCGCATCGGCGATGTCGTCGTCACCTGCACCGCCGACACGGCGGTGTTGGCCACCGCCCACGAGCCGCCCGAAGTGGCGACGCTGATCGGGATGCACGGCGGGGCGACCCTCGCCGAGGTGGACATTCCGCTGCTGATATTCCGTTGACTCTGCACCTATGGCGCAGTCCACTCGCAGTTTTGCGCCGTGGACGCAGAGTGAACGCAGAAGACCTAGTCCGGTTCGCCGTACTCGTTGAACCAGTAGGCCAGTTTGCCGCGGCGGCTGACCGCACGCAGCCGTCGTAACGCGGCCACCCTGGTCTTGGTGGTGGTGACGATCAGCAACTCGTCGCCCACCGCGATCAGGGTGTCGGGTTGCGGGACGAAGGTGTGCCCGTTGCGGATGATCAGCGTGATGACGCTCGGGTCGGGCAGCCGCAGCTCGAGCACCGACACGTTGTGTAGCCGGGAAGCCGGTGCCACCGTCATCGTCAGCAGCTCGGCGCCGAGCACGTCCAGCGGCGCGGCCTCGACCTGGATCTCCCGGGTGGTGTCCCGGGGAATCAGCCGCATGCTGTGCGCGATCCAGCCCAGGCTGGGGCCCTGCACCAGGGTGAACACCACGACCAGGATGAACACGATGTTGAGCAGGCGGTAGCTGTCGGGCACGCCGGCAACGATCGGGAAGGTGGCCAGCACGATCGGCACCGCGCCGCGCAGACCGGCCCAGGACAGGAAAACCTGCTCGCGCCACGGCACCCGGAAGCCGCCGAGCGAGATCAGCACCGACAGCGGCCGGGCCAGCAGCAGCAGCACCGCTCCGGCGACCACGGCCGGTACCAGTTCGCCGCCGAGATCGCCCGGGCTCACCAGCAGGCCCAGCAACACGAACAAGCCGATCTGGGACAGCCAGCCCAGGCCCTCGGCGAAGGATCGGATGGCCGAGCGGTGCGGTAGCCCGGAGTTCGCCAACACCACCGCGGCCAGGTAGGCCGCGATGAAGCCGCTGGCATGCACGGTGCCCGCCGCGGCGAAGGCCACCATGCCCAGCCCGAACGTCGCCAACGGGTACAGACCGGAGGCCGGCAGCGCGGCCCGGCGCAGCGCCAGGGCGCCCAGCAGTCCGCACGCCAAGCCGATCGCGGCGCCGACCGCCAACTCATAGACCAGGCCGAGCAGCGCGGTCCCCGGCGCCACGGTGAGCGGCGTGGTGCTGAACATCAGCACCAGGATCGCGGCGGGTGCGTCGTTGAAACCGGACTCCGCTTCCAACAGCCCGGCGACGCGGCGGGGGAGCGGCAGCACCCGCAGCACCGAGAAGACCGCGGCGGCGTCGGTCGGCGACACGATCGCGCCGAGCAGCAACGCCAGCTGCCAGTGCATTCCGAGCAGCAGGTGCGCGCCCACCGCGGTGACCGCCATGCTGACCGCCACCCCCAGGGTGGCCAGCACCCCGGCCGGCGCAAGGAGTTTGCGGATGTCGGCGAAGCGGGTGGTCAAACCACCTTCGACCAGGATGACCGCCAGCGCGGTGGTGCCCAGGTCGCTGGCGAGTTCGACGTCGCTGAAGTCCAGTCCCAGTCCGTCGTTGCCGATCGCGACCCCGACCGCCAGGAACAGCAGCAGCGCCGGCAGCCCCACCTTCGCCGCGGCACGGGTGGCCACGATGCTGGCCAACAGCACCAGCCCGCCGATCAGCAGCGCGATGTACAGCTGCTGCAAGCTCATGTCGTTCCGTTCGGCCGTTTGTACGTCGGCGGGAGCCGCACGCCGGTCGGCTTCAGCGTGGGCCCGCCAAGGTTGAGGTTGGTGCAAGTAAATCAGTAACGCCGGGGGAGCTGTGGTACACCGTGAGCAGCGGCAGGTGTGAGGAGGCGTTGATGCGGATCGGGATCGCGGGTGCCGGCGCTGTCGGCAGGTCCGTCGCGCAGGAGTTACTGGACGGCGGGCACAAGGTTCTGCTGATCGAACGCAACCGGGCCCACTTCGAACCGCACACCGTGCCCGCCGCCGACTGGCTGCTGGCCGACGCCTGCGAACTGGCTTCGCTGGAAGAGTGCGGTATGCAGACCTGCGACGTGGTGATCGCCGCCACCGGCGACGACAAGGTCAATCTGGCGACGGCGCTGCTGGCGAAATCCGAGTTCGGGGTGCCGCGGGTGGTGGCGCGGGTCAACGACATGCGCAATGAGTGGCTGTTCACCGAAACGTGGGGTGTCGACGTGGCGGTTTCGGCGCCCCGCGCGATGGTCGCCGGCGTGGAGGGCGCCATCGATGTCGGCCACCTGGTGCCGATGATGGGCCTGCGCCGCGGCCAGGCCAATGTGACGAAGCTGACCCTGTCCGCAGACAACCCGCTCGTCGGGAGGCGGGTGAGCGAGTTGGCGTTGCCGGACAACGCGGCGCTGATCTCGGTGCTGCGTGGCGACGGGGTCATCCTGCCGCAGTCCGATGAGGTGCTGCAGGACGGCGACCAGGTGCTGTTCGTCGCAAACAGCACCGCCGAGAACCGGATCCGCGCTGCCCTGGCCGGTAAGCCGAAGGGCTGGGCCGTTGGCTGAGACGACGGAAACCGAACGGGTCGCCAAGGCCGATCTGGCCGCGAGCATCGGGTCGACGGCACTGATGGCGGCCGCCGCCCAGGTGCGGGGGGCCGCCACCGGAGTGATCGATGACCCGTTCGCCGAACCGCTGCTCAAGGCCGTCGGCATCGAGCAGTACCAGCAGATCGCCAGCGGTCAACAGGACCCGTTCGACGAATACGACCTGCGCAGCCTGACCATCGATCTGCTGGTGGCCGGCAGCCGGTTCTTCGACGACGTCCTGGCAGAGGCGGGACGCGCGGGGATCCGGCAGGTGGTGCTGCTGGCCTCGGGTTTGGACACCCGCCCCTACCGGCTGTGGTGGCCGGCCGGCACCAAGGTGTACGAGCTGGACCAGGCCGAAGTGCTGGAGTTCAAGACGCGGACGCTGCGGGATCTGGGCGCCAAACCGACCGGGCACCGCCGCGCAGTGGGCATCGACTTGAGTCAGGACTGGCCGGTCGCGTTACGCCAGATCGGTTTCGACGCCGTGCAGCCCAGCGTGTGGATCGCCCAGGGACAGCTGCTGGGTGTGCTGGCACCCGAGGTGGGGGATCAGCTGCTGGACGGGGTCAGCGCATTGAGTGCCGCCGGCAGCCGGTTCGCCGCGGACCTCACCGTCCCGATCAGGCCATACGCGCATGACGTCGACGGGCGCCAAGACATCGCCGGGCATCTGCACACCCGGGGGTGGGCGACCGCGCCGGTCAGCGCCGCCGAAGTGTTCGCCGTGACCGGCCACCAGCCCTGGCCGGTGAGCAGCGGCCGCCCGCCGATTCAGTACCTGCGCGCCGCCAGGCGCTGACTCAGCGCGCGTTGGCCAGTGACCTGCGGGTCAGGTCTTCGGCGATCTGGCATGGATCCGGGAACGGTTTGCGGTCGAAGCTGACCGACCATTCGATGAAATCGTCGCCGAACGCGACGGCGACCTCGCAGATATAGTCGCCCAGCTTCGGGTGGTGGGCGACACCCAGGAATCCGTCGCGGCCGTCGATGGTGACGTCCTCGGTTCGGGTCCGCGACATCTCCTCGACCTTGCGTTCCCGTCCGATCGGGCTGCCGCGATACCAGGCAAAGGTGACCCGAGGCCAGGAGACGCCGCCGACCAGCCACTGACAGCCCGTCGCGTTCTGGCCGGTGTTGATCAGCCCCCGGGCCCCGGTCAGTTCCGCTATCGCCTCGTCGCCGACACCGCCGCACAGCGGGAAGAACGGGCCGTGCCGGGTGTCGGTGGCCGGCCCCGGCGAGGTTGTCGACGCGCCCGACGGGTTTCCGGTGGGCGCGCAGGCCACGACCGGGACCAGGGACATGGCGACCACGCATGCCAGCGTGCTGCGTCGCATCGCGGTCTTAGCCACGCGATGCACGGTAGCCTGCGCCCGCATCGGCTGCTACAACGGCGCACCACCTGGTCGACGACGCTGTCGACCAGGTGGCGCGGTCCTATCTGGGGACCGGGGTCAGCCGGCCATGAATTCGCTGTACGCCGACGCCAACCCGGGTGGGAGGACGTTGGTGTTGCACTGGCGTTGCGCCTCACCGATCGGCGCCAGGATGCCGCGCAGCTCGTAGTACTCCTGCGGATGCGCGGTGAAGTAGCTGCGGACATCGGCAGCCGCCTCCGGACGCGGCTGCGCGATCGCCGCACTCACCACGGCGTTGGCGCCGGGATGGCTGCCCAGATACTGCTCAGCCGAGCCCTGCACCGAGCTGACGGTGTTGGACAGCCCGGCGGGGCTGCAGTCCGGCGCCGCCGACGCCGCCGGTGCAACAAGCAGCGCGCCGGCCACCGCGCCCAAAAGGCATCCGCCGGCGGCGAGGTTGACGTGTCGGCGCGCGCGGGTACTGAAGATGTTCAGCATCGTGTATTCCCTTCAAAGCGAGAATGTCTCGGATTCTGCTATCTCAAAATCCATGGGCCCCCGTCCCGAAACCCAAGGTACGCAAAACCATCCGATGCGCTACGGGTCGCGCAGTGCGCGGCGACCGGGCTCTGACACTGCGGGTGCCACCTGCGGGGGAAGCACGGTGGTTTGCACCGCAGGTGCGGACGAGGCGGATAAGGGAACAGTGAGGGCGATGACGCGTTCTTAAACTGTGCGGTCGCCTCTTAACCAACGGCGCAACTCGATGGAATGCAATCGTTACCTAGTGGCGGGAGGCATGAGCGACGGCGTCCCGGATCGGGCCACGCCACAGGTCGCCGTGACCGGGTGCCAGCAATTCGGCGTCCACGGACGCCAGCGCCGCCAGGCTGCGCACGGTGGCGTCCTGGTCGTGGCTGAAGACGGCCGGCAGCAGCTGGGGTCCGCTGCGGGGCAGCAACGGGTGCCCGGTGACCAGGGCGTCGCCGCTGGCCAGCACGCCGTCGACCAGGTAGGAGCAGTGTCCGCCGGTGTGTCCGGGGGTCGGAATGGCAGCCGGACGTCCGGGCAGGGTGGCGGCGATGGCGGCGGTCAACGGCTCTGCGGACGGAATTCCTTCGCGGTTGAGGCCGCCGCTGCGCAGCACGTGCAGGGACCAGACCGCCCAGCGCGGCCGCCAGATCCGCAGCGCGACATCGATCGGGGACGCCTGCTCGAGGTAGTCCCGCTTGGCGTGGCCCACCTCGTCGGTGTGGCAATACACCGGTGTGCCATGGCTTTTCGCCAGCCAGATGGCTGATCCCAGGTGGTCGATGTGGGCGTGGGTCAACAGCACAGCGCGGACGTCGGCCGCACCGTAGCCCAGGCAGCGCAGCGAATCCAGAACGTCGTCGCGGTCACCGGGATATCCGGCGTCGATCAGCAGGACCCCGGTGTCGTCGGTGACCAGCACCCAGTTGACCGCCACGCCTTGGGCCAGGTGTACGACCTCGGTGACCTGTGTGAGCGTCGGTGCCATGCGGCCGAGTGTAAGCACACCCGGGCGCAGCGGGTCGCCCGAGGGGAATGGGCGATCGCAAGGGCGGCGGAGCCGGGCGCAGCGGGTCGCCCGTGGGGAATGGGCGATCGCAAGGGCGGCGGAGCCGGGCGCAGCGGGTCGCCCGAGGGGAATGGGTGATCGCAAGCGCGGCGGAGCCGGGTGGGACGGGTCACCGGCGGGCAAAAGGGTAGAAATGACGTGTGGCTGAACTCAAACTGGGATACAAGGCGTCGGCTGAGCAATTCGGGCCGCGTGAACTCGTCGAGCTGGGTGTTGCCGCCGAGGCGCACGGCATGGACAGCGCAACGGTCAGCGACCACTTCCAACCGTGGCGCCATGACGGCGGACACGCACCGTTCTCGTTGGCCTGGATGACCGCCGTCGGGGAGCGCACCAGCCGCATCACGCTGGGCACCTCGGTGCTGACGCCTACGTTCCGCTACAACCCCGCGGTGATCGCCCAGGCGTTCGCCACCATGAGCTGTCTGTACCCGGGACGCATCTTCCTGGGCGTGGGCACCGGCGAAGCCCTCAACGAGATCGCCACCGGCTATGTGGGCGAGTGGCCGGAGTTCAAGGAACGGTTCGGCCGGTTGCGGGAATCGGTGCGGTTGATGCGCGAACTATGGCGCGGTGACCGGGTCGACTTCGACGGCGAGTTCTACCGGCTGAAGGGCGCGTCGATTTACGACGTGCCCGAGGACGGGGTGCCGGTCTACATCGCGGCCGGCGGTCCGGCGGTGGCCAAGTACGCCGGCCGGGCCGGTGACGGGTTCATCTGTACCTCCGGCAAGGGCGAGGAACTCTACAAGGACAAGCTGATGCCCGCGGTCCGTGAGGGTGCGGCAGCCGCCGAGCGCAACGTCGACGACATCGACAAGATGATCGAGATCAAGATCTCCTATGACCCGGATCCTGAACTGGCACTGAGCAATACCCGGTTCTGGGCGCCGCTGTCGCTGACCGCCGAGCAGAAGCACAGCATCGACGACCCGATCGAGATGGAACGCGCCGCCGACGCGCTGCCGATCGAGCAGGTCGCCAAGCGCTGGATCGTCGCCTCCGACCCCGACGAGGCCGTCGAAAAGGTCGGGGAATACCTCGGATACGGACTCAACCACCTGGTGTTCCATGCGCCCGGTCACGACCAGCGCCGCTTCCTGCAACTGTTCGAAACCGACCTGGCCCCGCGGCTGCGACGATTGGGCTGAGATTTCACCTGTCAACGGCGACGGAGCTGCGATGAACGAGCCGATCCGAGATCCACGGATGGGTACGAGTTTCGGCCACTACCGGATACTCGGTCTGCTCGACCGGGCCGGCGTGGGGCAGACGCATCGTGCCGTCGACACCAACAACGACCAGATGGTCGCGCTGACGCTGCTGCCGCCCAGTGCGCGGCGGGAGAGTCTCGATCGTGAACTGCGCATCGTCGCGGGTCTGGCTGAATCTCACATCAGCCCGATCCATGAGTGGGGCCGCATCGACGGTGTGTGTTATGTGGCAACGCGTTTCGTACCCGGTGAGACTTTGCAGTCTCGGGTGGCGACCTTCGGCCCGATCGAGGCCGGGCAAGCGGTTGCGATCACCGAGCAGATCGCCGCGGCCTTGGATGCCGCGCATGGCGCGCGGTTGACACACCGGGATGTCCGGCCGCGCAACATCCTCATCGGCGACGACGGCAGCGCCTACCTGCTGGGTTTGGGCATCAGCGATGCGGTGCCACGGGCCGCGGATCCCGGTTCGTACGCGTATGCCGCACCGGAGCACTTCCGCGACCAGCGGCTGACCAACCGGGCCGACGTGTATTCGCTGGCCGGTGTGCTGGCTGAAATGCTGACCGGTGACCGTCCCTTCCCCGGTGCGCGCACCGTCCGCCAGGTGATCCAGGCTCAGCTGACCGGGGCTCCACCCAAACCCAGTCAGATACGCCCGCACGCCATCTCGCCCCGGTTCGATGCCGTCATCGCCAGAGGCATGGCGAAGAACCCAGGTCATCGATTTCCCACGGCCGGGGACTTGGCGCGGGCCGCTCGCGACGCCCTGACGCCCGCCGGTGACGGTGCGACCGCGCTTCAGCAGTGGCGCAGTCCTACCGCGCCGCCGGCCCGGGTCGCCGAGCCGACCGCCGAGCCCGCCGCGCTGCCGTCCTGGGCCACCGCCCCGGCCTGGTGGAAACCCAAGCTGCTGGCGGTGGTCACCGCCATGGCGGTGCTGCTGCTGATCGCCGGCGGCGTGGTCGCATGGCGGGTGGCCGGCCCGGGCAGCGACCGTTCCGGCGGTTCCTCCGCGACGGCGGCTTCGGACGACTATCAGCGCGAGGTGCTGCCGTTCAGCGGTCTCACCGGCCCCGAAGGCGTCGCGGTGGACAAGTCCGGTGGTGTCTACGTCAGCAATATCGACAACGATCGCGTGATCAAATTGGCAGCCGGAGCGGCAGACCAGACCGTGTTGCCGTTCACCAGCCTCAAGGAGCCCTACGGCCTCGCGGTGGACGGCGACGACAACGTCTATGTCGGCGACACCGACAACGACCGGGTGCTCAAGCTGACGCCCGGCGCGGCGGTGCAGACGGTGATGCCGTTCACCGGACTCAAACGTCCGATGGGTTTGGCGGTGGACGGCTCGGGGACCGTCTACGTCGTCGACAGCGGTAACGACCGGGTGCTGAAGCTGGGCGCCGGGTCGACGACCCAGAAGGTGTTGTCGTTCACCGGACTGGAACGGCCCAAGGGAGTGGCGGTGGACTCCGGCGGGAACGTCTACGTCGCCGACACCGGCAACAACCGGGTGCTGAAATTGGCCGAGGGCTCCGGCACCCAGAGCGTGCTGCCGTTCACCGGGCTGAAGGACCCGTCCGGTCTGGCCACCGACACCTCGGGCAGCCTCTACCTCACCGACGGCCCCCGCGTGTTGCGGCTGGTCGCCGGCGCCACGAAACAGACCGTGCTGCCCGATCACGGGCTCGGCAACGCCCGGGGGGTGGTCGTGGACGCGTCGGGTGATGTGTATGTCACCGACTACGGCAACGATCAGGTGGTCAAGATGGCCGCGAGCTGAACCGGCTTGGCGCCGACGGGTCGGTGCGCCGATCGCTGGCATACTCGGTGCAATGACCTCGACCCGCCCGGCGGTGATCCCGCCCGAACGGGTCGGACCGCTTCGACCCAGCGAACTGGCGCAGGCGTCGGTGATGGGCGCGCTGTGTGCGGCAATCGCGATCATCGCGGTCGCCCTCCCGCACGGAGGGTTTCTGGGACTGCTCGGCACGGTGCCGCTGGGGCTCCTGGCCTATCGCTACCGGATCCGGGTGATGATCACCGCGACGGTCGCCGCCGGGCTGGTCGGCTTCCTGGTGGCCGGCTTCAGTGGCTTCCTGACGGTAGTGCTGAGCGCCTATGTCGGCGGGCTGGCCGGAATCGTCAAACGCCGCGGCCGCGGCACACCGACTGTGATCGGGGCATCCATGGGCGCCGGTGTCGTCATCGGTGTCGTGGCGGTCGTCGCGTTGACCGTCCTGACCCGGCTTCGCGAGTTGGTGTTCCACGTGATCACCGCGACCGTGGACGGAATCGTGGCGCTCTTCGCGTGGATACCGCCGCTGCGACCGGCCGCGCAGTTCGTCCGGCGGTTCGTCGCCGACGCGCTGGCCTACTGGCAGTGGCTCGTCCTGGGATACGCCGCCGTCATGGTCATGGGCGCCTCGGTGATCGGTTGGTGGGTGCTGTCGCGGGTGCTGCAGCGGCTGCGCGGCATTCCCGATGTGCACAAGCTGGACGCGCCGGTCGACGGCGGGCCGATCCAGCCCGTACCGGTGCGACTGGACCAGGTGCGCTTCCGTTACCGGCACGCCGAGCACGACGCGCTGCGCCCGGTCAGCCTGGACGTGCGGGAGGGCGAATATCTGGCGGTCACCGGTGAGAACGGAGCCGGGAAAACCACGCTGACGCTGATCCTGGCGGGCCGCGAACCGACGTCGGGCACGGTGGAACGCCCTGGCGCGGTCGGGCTCGGTCAGCTCGGTGGCACCGCGGTCATCATGCAGCACTCGGAAAGCCAGGTGCTGGGCACCCGGGTCGCCGACGACGTGGTGTGGGGATTGCCACCCGGCAAGACCACCGACGTCGGCCGGTTACTGCGTGAAGTCGGCCTGGACGGCCTGGCCGAACGCGACACGGGCGGCCTGTCCGGCGGTGAACTGCAGCGGCTGGCGGTGGCCGGGGCGCTGGCGCGGGAGCCGGCGCTGGTCATCGCCGACGAGGTCACCGCCATGGTCGACCAGCCGGGTCGGGAGGCGCTGCTGTCAGTGCTGTCCGGGCTGACCGAGCGCAACCGAACGGCCCTGGTGTACATCACCCATTACAACGACGAGGCGGCTTCGGCCGACCGCACGTTCAATCTCAGCGCGTCTCTGGACAACACCGCCATGGTCGAGACCGCGCCCGCGCCGGCGCCGACCATCGCCGTCGGCCACACCTCGGACGCGCCGATGCTCGAAGTCGCCGGCGTCGGCCATGAATACGCCCCTGGCACTCCGTGGGCCAAGACCGCGCTGCGCGATGTCAGCTTCGTGGTGCATGAGGGTGACGGGTTGCTGATCCACGGCGGTAACGGTTCGGGCAAGTCGACGCTGTCGTGGATCATGGCCGGATTGACGAAACCCACCACCGGCGCGTGCCTGCTGGACGGGAGGCCCATCAGCGAGCAGGTTGGCGCGGTCGCACTGAAGTTCCAGGCGGCCCGGCTGCAGTTGATGCGCAGCCATGTGGACCTGGAAGTGGCCTCGTCGGCCGGGTTTTCGCCGGACGACCACGACCGGGTGACCGCGGCGCTGGCCGTCGTCGGCCTGGAAGCCGCGGTCGCCAAGCGCCGCATCGACCAGCTCAGCGGCGGCCAGATGCGCCGCGTGGTGCTGGCCGGGTTGCTGGCGCGTTCGCCGCGGGCGTTGATCCTCGACGAGCCGCTGGCGGGGCTGGACGCCGCCAGCCAGCGCCGGCTGCTGCGGCTGCTCGCGGACCGGCGCCGGGACACCGGGATGACGGTGATCATCATTTCGCATGACTTCGGCGGGGTCGAGGAGTTGTGCCCGCGCACCCTGCACCTGCGTGGCGGCGTGCTGGAACCGGCGCCGGCCGGGGGGATGACGTGACCACGACCGCGCCGGCGCAGCGCCCGGCCCCCCGCCCACCGCGCCCTGTTGTGCTGCTGCGGCCGGTGCCTGGGCGCACCGTCATCCACGAGCTGTGGGCAGGCACGAAACTGCTGATTGTTTTCGGTCTTTCGGCGTTGTTGACGATCTTCCCCGGATGGGTGGTGATCGGCCTGGTCGCCGCGCTGGTGCTGGCGGCCGCGCGGGCCGCGCATATTCCCCGAGGGGCACTGCCGTCGATGCCGCGCTGGCTGTGGATCTGGCTGGCCATCGGCGCTGCCATCTCGGCGTTGGCGGGCGGTACTCCGGTGATCCAGGTGGGCACGGTCGCCCTCGGATTCGGCGGAGTCCTGAACTTCCTGCGTTTGACCGCGTTGACGATTGTGTTGCTCGGCCTGGGCGCGATGGTGTCGTGGACCACGAACGTCGCCGAAATCGCCCCGGCAGTAGCGATTTTGGGTCGGCCGCTGCGGTGGCTGCGGATTCCTACCGACGAGTGGGCGGTCGCGGTGTCGCTCGCACTGCGCGCCTTCCCGATGCTGGTCGACGAATTCCGGGTGCTCCTCGCGGCCCGCCAGTTGCGGCCCAAACTGTTACCGCGGACCCGGCTGGCCCGGCTGCGCCGACGGGCGGGAGGGGTGATCGACCTGATCGTCGCGGTCGTCACCGTGACGCTGCGGCGCGCCGACGAGATGGGCGATGCGATCACCGCCCGCGGCGGCGCCGGTCAGATCGCGGCCAACCCGGCGCGACCGAAACTGGCTGACTGGATGACACTCTCGATCGTGTCGGTAGCGTGCGCGGCCGCCTTGGCAGCAGACCTGATGGTGGGCGGCTAGCTTTTAGAACACGCCGGGCAGTAGATCCGCGAGGATGTTGGTGAGGTCGGCCGTGAGGTCACCGCCGGTGATCGCCCCCGGCAGACCCAGGTCCGACAACACACCGCTCAACAGCGACTCCAGATCGAGCGTCGGATCCGGCGACAGCAGGCTCGGCAGATCCGAGGAGATCGGCGCGAAGCTGCCGAGCACCGCCAACATGTCTTTCGCCAGGTCGTCGAAGAAGGTCGGGACGGAGCCACCGGTCAGGCCGAGGGTGGGGTCGAGCGTGAGTGGATTGGAGATGCCCAACTGCTGGAAGATGTCCTCGTTGGGGTTGATGCCCAGGGTGTTGAGGATGTCGTCGATGGAGAACGACGGCAACGGGATGGTCGAACTGTCGCCGAGGCCCAGGGTGTCGAGGACTTGGCCGACGGTGATGCCGGTGGAATCGCTGAGGCCCAGGGCGTTGAGGATGTCGCCGACGTTGATCGATGAGGTGGTGGACAGCCCCAGCGCGCCGAGGATGCTGCTGAGGCTCAGCGTGGAGCTGTCGCTGAGGCCGAGATCGCCCAGGATGGTGTTGAGGCTCAGCGATGGAACGCTGATCGTGAGATCACCGTTGGAGTTGACGCCGAGGTCCGAAAGGATGCTGCTGATCGAGATGCTGATCGGCGGGACGCCGATACTGCCGCTGGGGTTGCCGATGCCCAGGTCGCTGAGCAGCTGACTCAGGGTGATGCTCAAGCAGTGACCGAAGATGCAGCCGACGTTGACGCCAGCGTTGACGTTGATGCCCAAGATGCTGAAGATCTGGTCGAGGGAGAACCCCACACTGGGGATTCCGAAGCTCAGGCTGCCATCGGGGTTGATGCCGAGGTCGCTGAGGATCTGGGTGACCGGGATCGAGATGGACGGCGGCGTGATGCTGGAGCCGCTGTTGATACCCAGGTCGCCCAGAATGGTTCCGAGGCTGATGCTGGCGTCGCTGTTGATCCCGAGGTCGCCGAGGATGGTGCCCAGGCTGATGCCGGAGCTGTCGGAGATCCCGAGGTCGCTCAGGATGGACCCGACGCTGATGCCGGAGCTGTCGGACAGGTTGAGGTAGCTCAGCACCTGGCCGACGTTGAGCGACGGCAGGATATCGCCGGTGGCGGAGATGTTCAGGTCGCCCAGGAGCCCGTTGATGGTGAGCGGACCGCCGGGCGTCACGCCGAGGTCGCCCAGGATTTGGTTGAGGTTGATGCTCAAGTCAAGGTTGCCCGAAACCAGCGGCAGCGAACCGGTCGTCAGATTTGCCCCACCCAAGTTCGCGACCTCGTCGGCGAGAGTGTTGCTCACCTGCTGGAGGGCGTTGAGCGTGCCGGTGGCTGCGCCGTCGGCGGTGTTGGTGAGCAACCCCAGTTGCGAGGAAAGCAGTTCGGAGCCAACGGCTTGCGGGTAGCCGTTCAGGAAGGCATACAGGATGGTGCTGGGTGCATTTTCCAGGTCGACGAGGGCCCCGGAGTAGTCGTGGCTGTCGAGCGCCGACGAGATGTTGTCGAACACGGCGGTGGTCGCCGCGGAGGCCGCGTTGGTTGCGTACCCGGTGCTGGTGAGTAGCAGCGCAAGCTCGGTGAGCAGGGAGACCGGGTTGGTCACTGCGTTCGAGGCGCCGGTCGCCAGGTCGTGCGACAGCACGGTGAAACCCGCCGCGATATCGGGGTCGCTCACCCAATTGCTGCTGCTGAACACCGATTCCAGGCCGTGCCAGTTGGCCTCGGTGGCACTGAGCAGATCCGACCAGCCGTATTCGGTGTAGTCGGTGAGCTGGACACCCCGATGCTGAACGTCGGACAGCGCCGGAACTGTGGTGACCGGGGGGACGGCGATCAGGCTGACGCCGGCAATGGCGATACCCGCGGTGATCCAGGGAAGAAGGGTGCGCTGCATGACGGCCTCCATTTTGCGTGCCGATCCAACGCGCCCACAGTAACTTACGATTGACTGAGATGCAAAATTAATTTTTAAGTATCGCCAGGCGTGCGGGCCTATCAAACTCGTGGATGGCAAATAGTACAAGTTGCTGCCGTGCAAAATGACAACGCACGTTGTTTTAGCTGCTCACTGGACGAATATATGACACGTCCATCGGCGCTACGCGGCCAAAACAGCTAAAGCTGATAATGTCCTGAAAGTAGCTGAGAGCGTGGACCTGGAGTTTGCTCGCTCGGCGGATCGCCCCTCCCCGGGATGCGCCCGGAGGCCCCGCTGGTCGCTCAACTGCTGCGCTATGTCGTGGCCGGCTCAAAGGGCCTGCGGCGCAACACCCTTGCAATGGACATCTGACCCGGCACCGAAGCCCTGCGGTGCCACATCACGGCAACAGTCACGGGCCGACTTTGACCGCGACCCGAAACGCCGCTGTCAGCTGGCGGTGAACACGCCATTGAGGGCCTCCGCCACCAGGTTCGTCCAGTCCAGTGGCAACTCCGCGGTGAACGTGAGCGGCGTACCGGAGAAGATGCCGGCCGCGAGCGAGTCGAAAAGGGTCCCCAGATTCATGACCGGATTGTCCGCCAGGAAGTTGCCGATCGCGTCGCTGTTGACGGTGCCGGTCACCGGGGCCGCCAGGCCCGCGATGCTACCCAGAATTGCCATTTCGTTCTGGGTCAGGTCCCAGGTGTAGGCGGGAACTCCCGACTCGATGATGCCGGGCAGGTTGAACGTGTCGCCGACATCCGTCGGGATGGTGGGAATGGTCGGAATATCCGACAGCGGAATGGTCGGGATATTGGGGATGCTGGGGATCGTGAAGCTGACGGTGTCGATTGCACTGATATTGACGCCGGGGATGAGGTTGATGGCGCCGATGATGCCGTCGATGGCGCTGATAAAGGGGTTGACGGTGTCGGTGAGCGTGTTGCTGAGCGGGGTCAGTGTGCCATTGATCAGGCTGATGACGTCACTGTTGACGGTGCCGATGAGGGTGTTGGTGGTGGTGATGACGGTGGTCAGGGCGCCGTTGAGGGCGGGGATGGCGGTACCGTTGATGAAGCTGATGACGTCGCCGATGACCGGTATGGTCGCCAGGTTGAGGTTGAAACTCAGCGTGTCGGGGCCCAATACGGTCAGCGGACCGGTTCCCACCGGAGCAGTAACGCCGCTGCCGGGCACCGTCGAGGTTACCGTCAGCAACTCGTCGGAGAGGGTCTGCTCGGTCTGCAGCAGCGACGCCAGGGTGCCGGTGTGCAACGGCACCGTTCCGGCGAAGGTCGCCGCGCCACCGTCGCCGAAGCCGGTGGTGTCGGTGGTGATGGCGGCGTAAGGGTTGGTGAGCAGGCCGAATTCGGGAGTTAT
Organism: Mycobacterium sp. NGS50; assembly: GCF_059812545.1. Taxonomy (NCBI): domain Bacteria; kingdom Bacillati; phylum Actinomycetota; class Actinomycetes; order Mycobacteriales; family Mycobacteriaceae; genus Mycobacterium; species Mycobacterium sp. NGS50. The sequence continues at coordinate 65,165 of NZ_JCALCW010000003.1, read as the reverse complement.
CGCGACATTGTCGTTGGCGTTGAACGGCGCGTTCAGCGTGTAGCCGTCCGGAATATTGGCGACCGTGCCGTTGAGTGGGTCGATGCTGGTCGATTGCACCGGATACCCGTTGAGGTAGGCGTTGATCAGTGTGGTGGGTGCCAGCGACAGATAGTTCCCGATGGTGGTCACGTCGGACCCGATGGTCGCGAAGTCGGTCTGGACCGTGCTCATCGAGAAGCTGCCACCGGTGAGCAGGTTTCCGAATTGCGTGAAAATGCCGTTGAATTGCGTGTTGATGTCGTTGATGGCCGGCAGCATGTTCTGGTAAACGCCGGTCCAGGCCACCTGTGCCGCGTTCTGCGCGAACCCCGAGCCGAGCGCGTTCTGCAGCAGCAGAGTCACCACCGACACCGGGTTGAGCACCGGGTCGGCGTAGAAATTCGGCAGCGGCGGAAGGGTTCCGCTCGGATCCAGCGCGCCGTGCTGTGCGGCCACTGCCGCGCCGTAGGCGGCCAACGCCTGCAACTCCGTCGACAGGTCGGTGAACACCTGGGGCAGGCCTTGGCTGTACACCGCCGTCGGTAGTGACCAGATGGCGGTGGTGTTGTTGAACATGTCCACCAGGCCGTTCCAGTTGGCTGTGGTGTTGGCGACCAAGTCGTTCCAACCGACTTCGGGGAAGGTGAGGTCGCCGTGTTCCACGGCGCTGAGTTGGACCGCTCGGTGCTGAAGGTCGGGGGGTGGGGCAGCGACCGGATTCGCGGCGAGGACGGCGGTGCCGGCGACTGCGATAGCTGCGGTGATCCAGCGGCGGGAAGTGTGCTCCATGGTCGGCTCCTAGCTGTACGCGAATCCGATCTGAAACAATAACTTGGATTGACCTGAGAAACGAGAGCATTTTCAAAGGAATTTTCAATCTGACCGCGCGCCGACTTTTTTGGTCACTACGCGGGTAAATCGTCCATTTTTGTGGACAAACGGGCTGGTTTCTGCGGCTACTTCTCACAGCCAGCCTGGGCATAATGTGAGTTATAAATTAACGTGCCTTAATATTTACTTGGTTTTGCTGCCGCTGCGGGAAACGGCGGCGTATGGCGCCCGGGGGATCGCCGTGAGTGGGCGTCGGCGCCTCAGAACGTGGACATCGGACGCACGGCGTTGGCCATGTCGACCAACGCGTAGCGGTGGGCTCGGGTGGGTGCCACCCGCGCCAATCCGCGCAGCGCAGCTTCCACCCCCAGCCGAAGGCCATGATCGGTGAAGGGGAAACCGAGGATGTGGTTGGTGCTGGCCTCATGGTCGGCCAGCCAATCCATCGCCGAACCCAGCACCAGGGCACGGATCTGCAGCACCCGAGGCTCGGACTCCGGCAGCGCCTCCACGCGCTGTGCGGCGTCGCGAATGTCCGTCTCGGTGATGTCGTTGGTGGATCGGCCGGACAGCAGCATCATCGCGCTGGTGAGTCGTGCGGTGGTGAAATGCCGTGAGGTGGCGGGAACTTTGTCGAGGGTTCCGACCGCCGTCGCCCGATCGCCCTCCACCGACAACGCCCGGGCCAGCCCGAAGGCCGCCGAGATGACGCCGTCATCGGTGTTCCACACGTTCTGATAGAACTTGCGCTCATCGGCGGTACCGGCGAGTTCTGCGGTGGCGGCCAATGCCACCTTGGGGGCCAGCTCGCCGGGGAACATGTCGAGTATGTCGACGAAATGCTTGCTGGCCGAGTCGAAATCGCCGGTGAGCAGCGCGGCGACCCCGCGGAACCAGACCAGTCGCCACTGCCACCCGACCCGCTCGGCCAACTCGTCGAGCCGCTGGGTGGCCTTGCTGACGTCGCCGAGATCCAGCAGCGCGCGCACCTCCATCAACGGCAACTCGACGGACTCGGCCAAGTCGATGCCCTCGGAGTCCAGCGCGCCGTGGCGGACCGCACGCAGCGTGTCCAGGCTTTGCACCGGTTCGCTGAGCACCGTCGCCGACAGCACGCGGGCGGCGACATCGGACTTGTCGACCACCGGGACCTGCAGCGCGGTGATGATCTCGCGGGCGGTCAGCTTCTCCGAATGCACCTGGCCGTCGACGTACACATCGGTGTGTGCCACCAGCAGATCCACCCCGAAGGTGGAACGTGACCGGGTGAAGATACCGGACAGACCCGGTCGGGGCACCCCGCTGTCCTGGGCGACGACTTCGCGCAGCACACCCATCAGCTGTCCGGACATCTCCTCGGCGGACGCGAACCGTCGCCGCGGGTCGGGGTCGATGGCCCGGCGCAGCAACCGGCCGAATGAGTCGTAGGTGGTCAGCACCGGGTCGTCCTCGGGCAGCCCATCGACGTAACGACCGTCGCTGGTGCGCAGTTTCATCGTCAACGCGGCCAGGGTGCGGCCCACCGTGTAGATGTCGGTGGCCACCGTCGGCCCGGTCCGCACGATCTCGGGTGCCTGATAGCCCGGGGTGCCGTACAGGTAGCCGAACGAGTTGATCCGCGACACCGCTCCGAGGTCGATCAGCTTCAGCTGCTCCTCGGTGAGCATGATGTTCTCCGGCTTCAGGTCGTTGTAGACCAGGCCCAGCGAATGCAGATACCCCAGGGCGGGCAGGATTTCGAGCATGTAGGCGATGGACTCGGCCACCGGCAGGTTCACCCCGCGACCCCGTTTGAGCGATTGCCCGCCCACGTACTCCATCACGATGTAGCCGACCGGTTCGCCGTGGGCGTCGGGGTGCTGGACGAAGTTGAAGATCTTGACGATCCCCGGGTGCGTCACCTCGGCCAGGAACTGTCGCTCGGCCATGGCGATCGCCTGCGCCTCGGCGTCACCGGCATGGACCAGGCCTTTGAGCACCACCGGGCGGTCATTGACGTTGCGGTCGACCGCCAGATAGACCCAGCCCAGTCCACCGTGTGCCACGCAGCCCTTGATCTCGTACTGGCCGGCTACCGTGTCGCCCGGTTTGAGTTGGGGCAGGAACGAATACGGACTGCCGCAGTACGGACACCAGCCTTCCGAGGGGGCCTGCTCGGTTTGTGAGCCGTCGGGGCCGGACCGCCCCACCGGCTTGCCGCAGTTCCAGCAGAACCGTTTGGCCTCCGCCACAACCGGATTGGTCATCAGAGCGGCGAACGGATCTATCGAGGGAGGCCGCGGTATCTCGACCAGACCGCCACCCAGCCGCCGGGTCGGAGCAACCGGAAGCGGTCTGATCGGCGAATTCCGTTGTGGCTCGGTACCGACGGTGGGGCCGGTCTCATCAGAGTCCGTGTCCAGACGCGGGCGGAAGATTGCCGACGTCGCCATCGGGCGACGCATCGACGCCGAGTCGACCAGCATGTCCACCGGCTGTGTGCCCGGGCCGGTGTCCTGGTCGGCAGCGTCGAAAGCCTCGCCGGCCTCGGCGGCCGGGCCCGGGTTGTCGTCGTCGCTGCGCATCAGTCGGAGTATTCCGGGGTCGGGGGCGGCGGTGCCGGGCCCAGCACCGTCAACCACTTGCGGTACAGGGTGTTCCAGGTCCCGTCGCGGCGGATCCGTTCCAAGGTGCCGTTGACGAACCGGACCAGCCCGGTGTTGTTCAGGTTGATCCCGATTCCGTAGGGCTCCTGGCCCATGTTGGGCCCGACGATGTGCAGGTAGGGGTCCTGGGACATCAGCCCGGCCAAGATGGTGTCGTCGGTGCTGACGGCGTCGACCTGGCGCTGCTGCAGCGCCACCAGACAGTCGGCCCAGTTCACCACCGACACGATGATCGGCGCGGGCGCGATTTCCCGGACGCGCCGCAGCGAGGTGGTGCCCTTGGCGACGCAGACCCGCTTGCCGGGCAGGTCGGCGGCCTGCCTGATCGCCGAATCACGCGAGGTCAGGATGCGCTGGTTGGCGGTCAGGTAGACGGTGGAGAAGTTCACCAGTTTGCGCCGCTCGCAGGTCATGCTCATGGTCTTGACCACCACATCGACCTGGGATTTCTGCAATGCGGTGACGCGTTCGGCCGACGACAGGATTCGATACTCGACCTGCGACGGGGAGCCGAAGATGTCGCGTGCCACCTCGCCGGCGATGTCGACGTCGAATCCACTGATCTGCCCGCTGATCGGGTCCCGGAAGCTGAACAGGTTGCTGCCGATGTCCAGCCCGATGATCAGCCGGCCGCGGGCGTGGATGGCTTCCACGGCGGCCTGCGCCTCGGCTTCGGTGGCAAACGGGCGCAGGCTGGCGGTGCGGTCGCAGTTCGGCGTCTGCTGCGGCGGCTGCGGGGGTTCGGGCGGCAACTCCTGCATCCCGGCCGGTGTCGGCGGTGCCAGCGTCGGCACCGACGACGTCGTCACGTAGTCGGCATGCCCGCACCCGGCCAGCACCAGCACCGCGCCGAGCGCTGCGCACAGGAACGCGGGGACCCGGGCCATCACCGGTACTCGCTCAGCCGGGGCCACAGACCCAACGCGACCGCGATGGCGGCGCCCAAACTCAGCACGGCCCCGCCGATCGGCGCCACCGACAGAACGCGGCGGGCGTTGAGGATGTCGTTGCGCAGTTGGGTGCGGCTCTGCTGCATGGCTTTGTCCAGCGCACCTTCGAGCTGGTTGAAGGCGGGAGTGGAGTCGTCGGGCGCGGTGCCCAGCGCCACCTGGGTGGCGGCCTGGTAGTTGCCGACCGAGATGTAGGAGTTGATCCGGTCGTTGGCCTGTCGCCATCGGGTCAACAGCTGGTCCGCGTCGGCCAGGTCGGTCTTGTCGACGGTCGCATTGCCGGACATGTAGCTGGTGAGCTGCTGATGCATGGCATCGATGCGCTGGTAGAACGTTTGCTTGCGGGCGTCTTCGTCACCGCGCCGGATCAGTGACAAGGTCTCATCGGCACGCGCCTGCTGCGCGGTGATCGACAAATTGGTGATCGTCTTGAGCGAGTCGGCCGCGGTGTCCTTGGCGGTCCGGCTGCCGGCGGTGGAGATGCCCAGGGCGGTGCCCACCCAGATGACCATAACCAGAATCGCCAACGCTCCCGCGATCAGACCCGGGTTGATCCGGCGGCGGGTGTGCCGGGCCAGCCAGCGGTGCGCGAAGGCGCCGAAGATCACCGTGGCGCCGACGATGAGGATGACCGGTGCGGGCACCCGGGTCGAGGCGGTCGTCTCGCTGTCCACCCGGGCCGCGGTCGCGGCATACAACTGCTGGGCGTCGGGCAGGATCGTCTGCTGCATCAGCGTGGACGCCTCCGACAGATACGACGATCCGACCGGGTCACCGGCCCGGTTGTTGGTGCGGGCGATCTCGATCAGTCCGGTATAGGTGGCCAGCTCGGCGTTGATCCGGCCGAGCAACTGCACCAGCGGCTCGTCGGTGAGGCCGCTGGACGCCCGGGTCACCACCACCGCGGCATCGGTGATCGCCTGCTCGTAGCGCTGCCGCACCACGCGGGGCTCGGCCTGCGCGATGAACGCGGTGGCCGCGGCGGCATCGGCCACCGACAGCGTCGTATAGAGCCGCCCGGCGGCGTACGCCAGCGGCTCGGTGTGGTTGAGCACGGTGGTCAGCGTGGTCTGGCGGTGGCCGATCGTCGTCGAGGTGGCGAACGCGCTGATCCCACCCAAAACGGCCAGGACAATCCCGATGGCCAGGATCCGGCCGGGGGTGGTGGTGGCGAACCACCAGCGTGAATGTGCCCGCGCAGCAGGCGACGGCGACCCCAGCGGCTCGGTCGACGGGTGCGCCAACTCCACGGTCACGGTGTTCGGGCCTCACCTTTCAGCTCCGCAGTGGGCTTTGCCGCCAGCCCACCAGACCATTTTGAGTAAAGTCTAAGAGCTTCCGGGACGCTGCGGGCGCAGGCTGTCCAGGAGTGTTCCCGCGCCGGGTCCGCCGCGCGCCGTCCGCTTATTCTGAATGCGTGCACGGCGACGGTGACGGTTGGGCGATTTCCGATACCGGCGTGCAGTACTGGGGCCGGTTCGGCGCGGCAGGTCTGCTGTTGCGGGCGCCGCGGCCCGATGGGACACCCGCGGTGTTGCTGCAGCACCGGGCGTGGTGGAGCCATCAGGGCGGGACCTGGGCATTGCCCGGTGGTGCCCGGGACAGCCACGAGACCGTCGAACAGACCGCGGTGCGCGAAGCCGAGGAGGAAACCGGCCTGCCCGGCGCACGCATCACGGTGCGCGGTCAGCTGGTGACCGCCACCGCCAGCGGCACGGAGTGGACCTACACCACCGTCGTCGCCGACGCCGGTGAGCTGCTGACGGTGGTGCCCAACCGGGAGAGCACCGAACTGCGCTGGGTGGGGGAGGACGAGGTCGACGGGCTGCCGCTGCATCCGGGGTTCGCTGCCAGCTGGCACCGGCTGCGCACAGCGCACGCGACCATCCCGCTGCCTGACGGCGACGAACGGCGCCGGTCGCTGCCCCGCACCCTGCAGACCGAGTCGGGGTTCGTGTGGTGCATGGCGACCGCGCTCGGTCAGCCGGCCGTGCCGTTGGAGCCCGGGCTCAGCTCGCTGCTGCAAGAACTGCGCTGAGCTGCTCGGCGGCCGCTCGTGGATCCGTCGCGGCGGTGATTGCGCGCACCACCACCACCCGCCGGGCGCCGGCGGTCAGCACCTCGGGCAGCCGCCGCTGGTCGATCCCGCCGATGGCGAACCACGGTTTGGTGGGGACCTGCGCCGCGGCGGCGCGGACCAACTCCAAGCCCGGCGCGGTGCGACCCGGCTTGGTGGGTGTGGGCCAGCACGGGCCGACACAGAAATAGTCGACCGGCTCGGCGAGGGCGGCGGCCAGCTGGTCGGCGTCGTGGGTGGACCGGCCGATCAGCGGAGCGGGCCCGATGATGTCCCGCGCCACCGCCAGCGGCAGGTCGTCCTGGCCCAGGTGCAGCACGTCGGCGCCCGCGGCCCGGGCGATGTCGGCGCGGTCGTTGACGGCGAGCAGCGCGCCATGCCGGTGGGCGGCATCGGCGAGGATCTGCAGCGCCGCCAGCTCGTCGCGGGCCTCCAGCGGACCGAAGCGCTGCTCGCCGGCTGACCCCTTGTCGCGCAGCTGGATGATGTCCACCCCGCCGGCCAGCGCCGCATCGGCGAATTCAGCCAGGTCACCGCGTTCGCGGCGGGCGTCGGTGCACAGGTAGAGCCGGGCTTCGGCGAGACGGGCCAGACGGGGGCGAGCTTCGTGCACTCCGCGACGCTAACGGCTAGCGTGGGGAACTGACGAATCACGGGAGTCCCGGGACCGGGGTCTGAGAGTGGGCGCGACCGCCCTTACCGTCACACCTGATCCGGATCATGCCGGCGAAGGGAGTTGGGGAAGTGCCCGGCACACTGGCTGTCATCGGCGGCGGCGTCATCGGGTTGTCGGTGGCACGCCGGGCCGCGCGGGCCGGCTGGTCGGTACGGGTGCACCGCAGCGGCGACCGCGGCACGTCCTGGGTGGCCGGCGGCATGCTGGCCCCGCACAGCGAAGCCTGGCCGGGCGAGGAGCGGCAGCTGCAGCTGGGGCTGGAGTCGCTGCGGCTGTGGCATGAGGTCTTTTTGGACGGCCTGCCCGAGCAGGTGATCACCGCCCGCGAGTCGCTGGTGGTGGCCGTCGACGTCGCCGATGTCGCCGAGCTGCGCACGGTCGCCGACTGGCTGTCCGCCCAGGGGCACCCGGTGGTCTGGGAGTCCGCGGCCCGCGAGGTGGAACCGCTGCTGGCGCGGGGGATCCGGCACGGCTTCCAGGCGCCGACGGAGCTGGCGGTGGACAACCGTGCGCTGGTCGCCGCGTTGGCGGTGGACTGCGAGCGCCGCGGTGTCAGCTGGGCGGGGCCGGTGGCCGACCCAGCCGCGCTGACGGCATTGTCGGCCGACGCGGTGGTGATCGCCAACGGAATCGATGCGCCCACGCTGTGGCCGGGGCTACCGATCCGGCCGGTCAAGGGCGAGGTGCTGCGCCTGCGGTGGCGACCCGGCTGTCTGCCGGTGCCGCAGCGGGTGATCCGGGCCCGGGTGCACGGCAGGCAGGTGTACCTGGTGCCGCGCAGTGACGGCGTGGTGGTGGGCGCAACCCAGTACGAGCACGGTCGCGATACCGCGCCCACCGTCTCCGGTGCGCGCGACCTGCTCGACGACGCGTGCGCGGTGGCACCGGGTCTGGGTGAGTACGAGCTGGCCGAATACGGGGCCGGGTTGCGCCCGATGACACCGGACAACCTGCCGCTGGTGCAGCGGCTGGACAACCGCATCGTGGTCGCCGCCGGCCACGGCCGCAACGGGTTCCTGCTGGCGCCGTGGACCGCCGAACATGTGGTGTCCGAACTTCTTCCGGTAGCAGTGCGGCAATGAAGAGGAACAACGGCTGATGAATATTCTGGTGAACGACAAACCGATCCAGATCGATGGGCAGACCACCGTCTCGGCGCTGCTTGCCTCCCTGGGGTACCCCGAGCGGGGCATCGCGGTCGCACTGGACCACGCGGTGCTGCCGCGGTCCGGCTGGGCTACCGCGCTGTGCGAGGGTGCGCGACTCGAAGTGGTGACGGCGGTGCAAGGTGGCTGACTCGAAACTGACCATTGCCGGGCGTGAGTTCACGTCGCGGCTGATCATGGGAACCGGTGGGGCGCAGAGCCTGGCGGTGCTGGAAGAGGCGCTGGTCGCGTCGGGTACCGAACTGACGACGGTCGCGATGCGCCGCGTCGACGCCGCGGGCGGCACCGGCATGCTCGACCTGCTGGACCGGTTGGGCATCATGCCGCTGCCCAACACCGCGGGCTGCCGCAGCGCCGCTGAAGCCGTGCTGACCGCGCAGCTTGCCCGTGAAGCCCTCGGCACCGAGTGGGTCAAACTCGAGGTGATCGCCGACGAGCGGACCTTACTGCCGGACGGGGTCGAATTAGTCCGGGCCGCAGAGCAATTGGTCGACGAGGGATTTGTGGTCCTGCCCTACACCAACGACGACCCGGTGCTGGCCCGCCGGCTGGAGGACACCGGTTGCGCGGCGGTGATGCCGCTCGGTTCGCCGATCGGCACCGGTTTGGGCATCGCCAATCCGCACAACATCGAGATGATCGTGGCGGCCGCGGGCGTGCCGGTGATCCTCGATGCCGGTATCGGCACCGCCAGCGACGCCGCGCTGGCCATGGAGTTGGGCTGCGAGGCAGTGCTGCTGGCGACCTCGGTGACCCGCGCCGCCGATCCGCCGGCGATGGCCGCGGCGATGTCCGCCGCGGTCGGCGCCGGCTACCTGGCGCGGCGCGCCGGGCGGATCCCCAAACGGTTCTGGGCGCAGGCGTCGTCCCCGTCGCGCCGAGGGTGAATACCACGACAGCGCAGCGGCGTGTCGCGTCGTCAGATTCCGACTCGGCGGATGGGGGAGCGCAATGAACCGCTATGTGGCGCTGGGCTCCTCGATGGCGGCCGGACCCGGAATCCGCCCGGTCGCGACCGGTGCGCCGTGCGGGTCGGGGCGCTCGGCGGTCAACTACCCGCATCTGGTCGCCGAGGCGCTCGGGCTGTCGTTGGTCGACGTCACCTTCTCCGGTGCCACCACCGCCCACGTACTCAGCGACCGTCAGCGCGGGGTAGCGCCGCAAATCGAGGCACTCGACGGCTCCGAGCAGCTGGTCACGATCACGATCGGCGGCAACGACGTCGGCTACGTGCCGTTCCTGATGGCGGCGGCACTGCCGCGCGCCGCGCGGCGGCTGCCGATGATCGCCGCGCTGCTGGACCGCGACGCCCACCAGGTGGCGCTGGCTGGCGTCGGGAAATCGTTGCGCACGGTCGGAGCCGCGGTGCGGACCATGGCGCCCGATGCCCAGGTGCTGTTCGTCGACTATCTCACGCTGCTGCCACCGGCCGGGCACGCCGCGGCGCCGCTGTCGCAGGCCGAGGCCGAACACGGTCGCCACGTCGCCGCCGAACTGGAGTCGGCGACCGCCGACGCCGCGGCCGCGACGGGATGCGAGTTGATTCGCGCAGGCCAGGCTAGCCGCGAGCATCACGCGTGGTCCGAGCGGCCGTGGACGGTGGGTGCGGCCTGGCCGCTGCCGTGGCGCCCGGCACCATTTCATCCCAACGCCGTCGGGATGCGCGCGGTGGCGGATTTGGTTCTGCGCCGAGCGTCGGGTTGATGCACACTTTTTTGCGATCCGCGTAACACAACTTGACACTCGGCGCGGTGCGGGGCTGGCGCAGCGGCTAACGTGGGCGCGATGGGCAACAAGTCGAAGATGATGCCGGCGCTGCTGGGTACGGTAGCGGTCACTGCGATGCTGGTCGGCGGCTGCGACCGCCAATCGGTGGGCTCCGAGCCGCCCGCGGAATTCGCCGCCACGCTGCGTGACAAGGTCACCGTCGACGCGATGATGGCGCACCTGTCGAAGCTTCAGGACATCGCCAACGCCAACAACGGGACGCGCGCTGTCGGGACGCCCGGGTATGAAGCCAGCGTCGACTACGTGGCCAAAGCATTGCGCGACAAGGATTTCGACGTACAAACCCCCGAATTCTCCGCACGCGTATTCCAGTCCGAGAAGGGCTCGGTCAGCGTCGACGGCACCACCGTGGAAGCCCGGGCGCTGCAGTACAGCCTGGGCACTCCGCCCGACGGGGTGGGCGGCCCACTGGTAGCCGCACCGGCCGACGACGACAGCCCCGGCTGCAGCGCCGCCGACTACGACGGGTTGCCGGTGCAGGGTGCGGTCGTTCTGGTCGACCGCGGCAAGTGTCCTTTCAAGGACAAAGAGGCCATCGCCGTCGAGCGCGGTGCGGTGGCGATGATCGTCGCCGACAACGTCGACGAGGAGAAAATGGGTGGCACCCTGGGGGAGGACACCGACGTCAAGATCCCGGTTGTCAGCATCACCAAGTCGCAGGGGGCGACTCTGCGCGGCAAGCATGGAACCGCCACCGTCAAGTTGTCGGCGGAGACCAAAAATGTCAAGGCCCGCAACATCGTCGCGCAGACCAAGACCGGCTCGACGCACGACGTCGTGATGCTCGGTGCACACCTGGACAGTGTTCCGGAAGGCCCAGGCATCAACGACAACGGCTCCGGAGTGGCCGCGGTGCTGGAAACCGCTCTGCAGCTGGGAAATTCGCCGCATGTCCGCAACGCGGTGCGGTTCGGCTTCTGGGGTGCCGAGGAGCTGGGGCTGATCGGATCGCGCAAATACGTTGAATCCTTGGACTTCGAGGCGCTCAAAGACATTGCGCTATACCTGAATTTCGACATGCTCGGCTCGCCGAACCCAGGCTATTTCACCTACGACGGTGACCAGTCGTTGGCGCCCGATCAGCGTGGTCAGCCGGTGGTGCCGGAAGGTTCGGCCGGGATCGAGCGGATGCTGGTCGCCTATCTGAAGACCGCCGGAAAGACGGCGCGGGACACGTCCTTCGACGGCCGCTCCGACTACGACGGGTTCACCCTGGCCGGCGTGCCGGCCGGCGGTTTGTTCTCCGGTGCCGAAAACAAGAAGTCCCCGGAGGAGGCCGAGCTCTGGGGCGGTGACGCCGACCAGCCGTTCGACCCGAACTACCACCAAAAGGGCGACACCCTCGAGCACGTCGACAAGGACGAACTGGGCATCAACGGCGGCGGCGCGGCCTATGCGGCGGGCATCTACGCCCAGGATCTGGGTGGCCACAACGGTGTTCCGACCCGTGACGACCGCACCCGGCACGTACTGGGTAAGTGACTGATGCGCGAGCAGACCCTCGCGCTGCGCCCCGCGGTGGAGGGCGAAAATCGCCCCGAGTGTGCGCTTTGGTACGCGTTTGCCGAGAAGGCACTTCCTAAACCGCACAGTCGATCGACCTGTAACGGGTGGATCATCCAATTTTCCAGAGAGACGCAATTGTGGCCAAAAGCGGCGTGATCAGGGTGTTTTCAGCGGGGACACCTTCCGCTCGCGGCGGACTGCTCGGCGGACTGCGTCGGTTGCTGTCGCTGCGGACCATCGTGATCGTCGCCGCGCTGTCAGTGGTCGCCCTCGTCATCATCCTGGGCGCCTGGGTGTGGTTCGGCGTGACCAACGACCAGTACAGCCAGCTTGACCGACGGCTGGACTCGCTGAGCGGTCTGGGCGATATCAACATGCTGCTCAACAGCACCCAGCAGAGCAACACCGGTCAGCCGCAGCCGGATCACAATGTGGTGCGCACCGCCCGGATCGGCGACGCGACGGTGTCGGTGCCGGCCAACATCGTGTTGCCGCAGTTCGACACCGGCTACAACACCACCACCATCGACGGTGTCGTGTACCGGGTCCGGACCTTCACGGCCGGGCGGGCTCTGATCGCGGTCGGTTCGCCGGTGACCGAAACCGAGCATCGCATCCACGAATTGCACCTGCGGGTACTGGGGATCTGTGGCGGTGTGCTGATCGGCACCGTCATCGTCGTCTGGGTGATGTGGCTGATCATGATCAACCCGTTCCGGCTGCTGGCCCAGCAGGCCCGCGCCATCAGCGCCCAGTCCAAGCCCGACGAAGTCCAGGTACGTGGTGTTCGGGAGGCGGTGGAGATCGCCGAAGCCGTGGAGGGCATGCTCGCCCGCATCGGCACCGCCCAACAGCGGACCAAGGCCGCCTACGAATCGGCCCGCGACTTCGCCGCCGTCGCTTCCCACGAGTTGCGCACCCCGCTGACCGCCATGCGCACCAACCTCGAGGTGCTGGCCACCATGGATCTGCCGATCGAGCAGCGCAAGGAGATGGTCGGCGACGTCATGCGCACCCAGAGCCGCATCGAAGCCACCCTGATGGCTCTGGAGCGGCTGGCCCAGGGCGAGTTGATGACCGCCGACGACCACGTCCCCTTGGACATCACCGAACTACTCGACCGCGCTGCCCACGACGCGATGCGCATCTACCCCGACCTGCAGGTGACCCTGGTGCCGACCAATGCGGTGTTGATGCTGGGGTTGCCCGCCGGACTGCGCCTGGTGATCGACAACGCCATCGCCAACGCCGTCAAACACGGCGGCGCCACCGAGATCGAGCTCAACGCCGTCAGCTCCGCCGATGGTGTCGAGGTCACCGTCGACGACAACGGCACCGGCGTTCCCGAGGAGGAACGTGCGGCCGTGTTCGAACGGTTCTCCCGCGGGTCGACGGCTTCGCATTCGGGCTCCGGGCTGGGCCTGGCGCTGGTGGCTCAACAGGCCGAGTTGCACGGCGGCACCGCGGCGCTGGAAGACAGCCCGCTGGGCGGCACGCGGCTGGTGCTGCGGCTGCCCGGCGCCGGCTGAGCACCGCGCCGCCGTCCGCGAGTAGCCCCGCCCCCCGGCGAGCAGTCGCAAATGTGCCCTGTAACCCGGTTACTAGGGCACATTTGCGACTGCTCGCCAGTCTTTGGGAACCAATCGCCGCCATGCGCCGACCACTGTAGGTAAGCACCCGGACGAACAGAAGGGGAACCGGTGTCCCTGCCGCTGTGGATGGCGTCGCCGCCGGAAGTGCACTCGGCGCTTCTCAGCAGTGGTCCGGGTCCGGGGCCGTTGCTGGCTGCAGCCGGCACCTGGTCGTCGCTGAGCGCCGAGTACACCTCGGCGGCCGCCGACCTCACCGCACTGCTCGACGCCGTGCAGGCCGGCGCCTGGCAGGGCCCCTCTGCCACTCAATACGTGGCCGCCCACGGCCCCTACTTGAGCTGGCTGCTGGACAGCGCGGCCAAGAGCACCGCCGCCGCGACCCTGCACCAGACGGCGGCCGGTGCCTACACCGGCGCCCTGGCCGCCATGCCCACCCTGGCCGAACTCGCGGCCAACCACACCATCCACGGGGCCCTGGTCGCCACGAACTTCTTCGGCATCAACACCATCCCGATCGCGCTCAACGAAGCCGACTACGTCCGGATGTGGATCCAAGCCGCCGACACGATGACCCTCTATCACGCGGTCAGCGATTCGGCCCTGGCCGCGGTCCCGCCGACCACGCCCGCACCGCCGATCGTCGCTCCCAGCGCCCCGGCCACCGCCGCCGCCCAGCAGGCCGGCACCGGCACGTCGTGGCAGGATCAACTGGCCCAGTGGATCACCGAATACAACATGGGCTTCGCCGATCCGCTCGCCAAGCTGCTGTTCTACCCGAACGGCTACCCGATCAGCCCGATGCCACTGGTCAACGCCCTGCAGCCGCTGTTCGCGCAGATTCCGGGAATCGCGCCCGGACTGGCTTCCGCATTGGCGTGGACCGTGTTTCACAACCTGATGCTGATCTATCCGCTCCTGCAGGCGTCGCCGCTGCTGTTCGCGTTCGCCGTTCCGGCGGCGCTGGCCGCGACCGGTGCCACCGGGCTGGCCGGGTTGGCGGCGTTGGCCGGGGTCCCCGACGGCACCGCGACGCTGCCCGAGCCTCCCGCGAACCTTCCGGCGACCGCGACCACACCCGCGCCAGCGGGTGGTGCCTCGGCGGCGCCCACCAGCCCGGGCGGGATCGAAACGACCCTGTCCAACGCATCCAGCGGCACGACCCCGCCCGGCACCGCTGTCGCCGACGGCGGACTGGCCGGCGGGGGACCCGGTGCGGGATTCGGGCCGACCGCCACCGATGGCTTCTATGCCGCAAGCGCCGCGGGTTTGTCGGCGAGCAGCAGCGCGGGTGCGCGTCGGGCCCGGCGGACCGAGCTGCCCGACACCGACGATGCCGTCGCTCCCGCCGGCAGCGCGCTGGCCGGTGAACAGGCCCGGACCCGTCGCCGCAGGGCGGCGCGGCTGCGCGGGCACGGCAACGAGTTCATGGACATGACGATCGAGGTCGAGCCGGATTGGGCGGCGGCCTCCGACCGGGGCGCGGGGCCACTGGGTTTTACCGGCGCCGCAGCCAAACCCGAGGTGTCCGAGGCGGCGGGGTTGACCACGTTGGCCGAGACCGAGTTCAGCGGCGGGCCGACGGTCCCGATGCTGCCCAGAAGCTGGTCGGCCTGACGTCGTCTCAGGTCATACAGACGTTGGCGAACAACAACACCGGCCACGACACAATCGACCCGAGGAACGACACCACCAAATCGATCCCGTCCATCTCGTGCAGATGCCGGGTGTGCGTCGCCGACCAGATCACACCGACCACCAGATACGGCGTCCCGAGGATCAGCGCGATCCCGATCAGTTCGGCCACGGTGAACTGGAAATTCAGTACGCGGCGGAGCAGCTCCAACATCTGTGCTCCTTCGGATCGGCGCTGAGTCGCAGGAGGTTAGGCGATCGCGTAGTCGTCCAACGGAAATCGCGAGCCGTCGCGCACGGCGTTACGCACCGAGGTGGGACGCAGCAGCGACGCCTCACCGCTGTGGTTGAAGTAGTAGGAGCGTGACGTCGCGCAATCGCCGGCGTAGAACACCGAGTTGTCCAGCCGCTCGGTCATCGCGTCCAGGAAGCGGGTGTTGGCGGCCTCGGTGACCTCGAACGTCGTCGCGCCGCGCCGCCGCACCTCGCCGAGCAGCCGGCCGATGTGGCGCATCTGGTATTCCATGGTGTTGAAGAACGACAACCCGGAGAACGCGTACGGGCTGGCCAGGCTCAGATAGTTCGGAAAATGCGGGATCGACAGCCCCTGGTAGGCCTGGAACCGGTTCTCCCGCCACCATTTTCCGAGATTGCGCCCGTCACGTCCGACGACCTCGATGGCCGGGAAGTTAGCCTCCCACAGATCGAAGCCGGTAGCCAGCACCAGGGTGTCGATCACGGTCTTGCGTCCGTCGGTGGAGACGATGCCGTCGGGCTCGATCCGCTCGATGCCCCCCGATTCCAGATGCACGTGCGGCTTGGTGAAGCTGCGGTAGTAATCGTTGGACCAACTCGGGCGCTTGCAGCCGATGTCGTAGGTGGGGGTCAGCTTGGCCCGCAACTCCTTGTCGCGCACCTGCACGAACCGGTGCATCTTGCAGGCGTCCATGCCGGCGATCGACAGCCGCCGGAAGTAGGGGTAGTTCAGCACGGCGGTCAGCGTCATGAACTCGAGCAGGTTGTCGGTAACCCAGCGCATCGCCCGCTGGGCCAGCGGAACCCGGGCGAACAGCTTCTGCACCCACGGGGCGATTCGGAAGTCGAGTTTGGGTGCCACCCAGATCGCGGTGCGCTGATACACGGTCAGGTCGGCGACCGTCTTGGTCAGCTCGGGGATCAACTGCACCGCGGTGGCGCCGGTGCCGATCAGACCCACGCGGCGCCCGGCGAACTCATAGCTGCCGTCCCAGGCGGTGGTGTGGATGACCTTGCCGTCGAAGCTGGTGATGCCCGGGATGTCCGGGGTGTGCGGCTGGGACAGGAAACCGGTGGCGGTGATCAGGAATCGGGTACTCAGCGTTTCCCCGCCGTCCAGCGCCACCCGCCACAGTTGGGCTTCCTCGTCCCAGCGGGCGCCCTGCACGCTGGTGTTGAACCGCATGTGACGGCGCACGTCGTACTTGTCGGCGACGTGCTCGGCGTAGCGCTTGAGCTCCGGGCCGGTGGCGAACAGCCGTGACCAGTACGGGTTGGGTTCGAACCAGTAGGAATAGGTCGTCGACGGGATGTCGACGGCCAGTCCGGGATAGCGATTGACGTGCCACGTTCCACCGAGGTCGTTTTCTCGTTCGAGAAGTACGATGTTGTGGTAGCCCAGCTTTTTCAGTTCGATCGCCGCGCCCATGCCGCCGAAGCCAGCCCCCACGATGACGACGTCGAGATGCTCCGCACTCATAAAAAGACCGTACCTTACTTCAAAGTAAGTTTGAACTTCGTCAGCATCACGATACCGGTGCACACTGGTGGAGAATTACCGCAGACAGACGGGAGGCGCGATGACCGAACCGGATCCCGACGCCAGTGACGGTGACCTCGCCGAGCAGTCGCGGGTCGCCGATCCCGCCGATGACGCCGACAGCGACGCCGACTTCTCGGCGGCCGTCGAGGCGGACGCCGCCGACCTGTTCGAGCAGCAGCGGAGCGCGCCCCCGGCGGACGACGACTATGACCGATAACCTCGAGCAATCGGCCGGCGAGGTCGATCCCGCGACGGTGTTCAGCGCGCTCGCCGACATCGTCTACCAGGGAACGGACCTCGATGAGGTGTACACCGCGATCTGCGTGGCCGCCACCTTGATGGTGCCCGGATGCGATCGGGCCAGCCTCATGCTGCGCCGTCGCGACAGCTACGGCACGGTTGCCGCCACCGACGGGGTGGCCCGGATGGCAGACAAACTGGAGATCGCCGTCGGCGACGGTCCCTGCCTGGATGCCATCGAAGAGGAAGCCGCCCAGATCGACGCCGATCTGACCGTGAACAGTCAGTGGCCGGCGTTGGCTGCCCGGCTGATTGCCGAAACCCCGGTGCGCGGAGCCATGGGATTTCGGCTGTTGGTCGAGGGTCGCAAGGTCGGTGCCCTCAACTTGTTCTCCGATACTCCCAACGTGTTCGACAAGTCGTCGGCCGAACGAGCGGTGATCCTGGCCGCCTTCGCCACGATGGCGATCGGTGCCGCCGCCCAGGGCGAGGAGGCGGCCACCCTGCGCCGCGGCCTGGCGTCCAACCGCGAGATCGGCAAGGCCATCGGCATGCTGATGGTGCTCAACGACATCTCCGAAGCCGAGGCATTCGACATGCTGCGCCGGGCCTCGCAGGAACTCAACGTCAAGGTCGCCGTGGTCGCCGCCGAGGTCATCAACCGGCGCGGCCAGACACCTACCGACGACCAGTTAAGCCAGTAGTCCCAGCGCCGCGCCGACCGCCAGCGCCGGGACGTCCAGGCGCTTGGAGCTCAAGTCGTGGCGAGCTCCGGTGATCTCGACGATTCGGCTCGGTGCCGCGATCAGTGCCGCGGCGGCGCGCACCTCGTCGAGGGTGCCGAACGGGTCGGAGGTGCCGTGGGTGAACACCGTCGGCACCGCGATGTCGGGCAGGTGCTCGGTGCGGGCGCGTTCAGGCTTGCCGGGCGGATGCACCGGATAGGAGAACAGCGTCAACACGTCCACCGGGGCTGCCCTGTCGTCCAGGCCGGCCGCCACCACCATGGAGGTCTGTCGGCCGCCGTAGGAATGGCCACCGGCCACCACCGGGCCGTCGGTCAGGCCGCGGGCCAGCGTGATCGCCTCGGCGATCCCGCTGCGGTCGACGGCCCCCGAGCCCGACGGCGGTCCCTTGGGCCGGCGGCGCCGATACGGCAGGTTGTATCTGATCGCCAGCCAGCCCCGGCGGGCCCATTCGTCGCAGATCTGCTGCAGCAGAGCAGAATCCCGATTTCCGCCCGCGCCGTGGGTCAACACCACCACCCCTGCCGGGGTGGCATCGGGCGCGTGCGCGATGCCGTCGATGGCATCGAGGTCGGCGGTCATTGCTCGGCCCGGAGCCGAAACAGCGGGGATACCGGCCCATGACCGTGCCCCAGCGGGTACGCCGCTCGCAGGCACTCGGTCACCCAGCGTTTGGCGAAGGCGACCGCGTCGGGCACCGACAGCCCGTGCGCCAACGCGCACGCCACCGCGGCCGCCAGGGTGTCGCCGCCGCCGTGATCGTCGCCGGTGGCTATCCGTTCAGCGTCGAAGGAGTAGAAGTCCGAACCGTCGTAGAGCAGGTCGGTGCTGTGCGACGACGAGCGCAGATGACCGCCTTTGACCAGCGCCCAACGCGGGCCGAGTGCGTGCAGGGCCTTGGCCGCCGCCTGCCGCGATTGCGGATCGACCACCTCGATACCGGTCAACAGCGCGACCTCGTCGAGGTTGGGGGTTACCAGAGTCGCCAACGGAAACAGCTCGCCGCGGAGCGAATCCAGCGCCGAGGTGGCCAACAGCGGGTCCCCGTGCATGGACGCACACACCGGATCCACCACCAGCGGCACCCCGGCGCCCATCTCGCGCCAGGTGGCCGCCACCGCACTGATGATCGACGACGACGCCAGCATGCCGGTTTTGGCACCCTGAATCCCGATGTCGGTGACCACCGCCCGGATCTGGGCGGCGACGACGTCGTCGGGAATCTCGTGAACACCCTGCACGCCGACGGTGTTCTGCACCGTCACCGCGCTCACCGCGGCGCACCCGTGCACCCCGAGCAGTGCCATGGTCCGCAGGTCGGCCTGTAACCCGGCGCCGCCGCCCGAGTCCGAACCGGCGATGGTCAATACCCGAAGCGGGGTGGTTGCCGGTGCGGCCAACGGCAGGAAACCCACTGGGTCGGATGAGTGCCGACCCGCTTGGCCCGGCTCCGCCGCGCTTGCGGTCGTCACTGCGTCGGATGGGTGCCGACCCGCTGCGCCCGGCTCCGCCGCGCTTGCGGTCGTCACTGCGACAGCGGCAGATACACCCGGTTGCCGTGCTCGGCGAACTCGGCCGACTTCTCCGCCATGCCCATCGTCAGCGCGGACTCGATGTCCTCTTCGGTTTGCAGGCCGTGTTCGGCGGCGTAGTCCCGCACATCCTGGGTGATGCGCATCGAGCAGAACTTAGGCCCGCACATCGAGCAGAAGTGGGCGGACTTGGCCGGTTCGGCGGGCAGCGTCTCGTCGTGGTACTCCCGCGCGGTGTCCGGGTCCAGCGACAGCGCGAACTGGTCGTACCAGCGGAACTCGAAGCGGGCCTTGGACAGTGCGTTGTCGCGTTCCTGAGCGTGCGGATGCCCCTTGGCGAGATCTGCTGCGTGCGCGGCGATCTTGTAGGCGATCACCCCGTCCTTGACGTCCTTGCGGTCGGGCAGGCCCAGGTGCTCCTTGGGGGTGACGTAGCACAGCATCGCGGTGCCGGCCTGGGCGATGATCGCCGCCCCGATCGCCGAGGTGATGTGGTCATAGGCCGGCGCGATGTCGGTGGCCAGCGGGCCGAGGGTGTAGAACGGCGCCTCCTCGCACAGCTCTTCCTCCAGCCGCACGTTCTCCACGATCTTGTGCATCGGGACGTGGCCGGGGCCTTCGATCATCACCTGCACACCATGGGATTTGGCGATCTTGGTCAGCTCGCCCAGGGTACGCAGCTCGGCGAACTGGGCTTCGTCGTTGGCGTCGGC
Source organism: Mycobacterium sp. NGS50 (assembly GCF_059812545.1). Taxonomy (NCBI): domain Bacteria; kingdom Bacillati; phylum Actinomycetota; class Actinomycetes; order Mycobacteriales; family Mycobacteriaceae; genus Mycobacterium; species Mycobacterium sp. NGS50. Next base: position 45,252 of record NZ_JCALCW010000003.1, on the reverse strand, counting down.
GATCGACCCGGGTCGCAGGCCGTCGCCGAGGGAGAAGGTGACGTCGTAGCGGGCCAGGATCTCGCACAGCTCGTGGAAATTGGTGTAGAGGAACGATTCCCGGTGATAGGCCAGGCACCACGCCGCCATGATCGCCCCGCCGCGGGACACGATCCCGGTGACCCGCTTGGCGGTCAGCGGCACGTAGCGCAGCAGCACCCCGGCATGCACGGTCATGTAGTCCACGCCCTGCTCGCACTGCTCGATCACGGTGTCGCGGTAGATCTCCCAGGTCAGCTTGGTCGGATCGCCGTTGACCTTCTCCAGCGCCTGATAGATCGGCACGGTCCCGATCGGTACCGGCGAGTTGCGCAGAATCCACTCCCGGGTTTCGTGGATGTCTTTGCCGGTGGACAGGTCCATGACGTTGTCGGCGCCCCAGCGGGTCGCCCACACCATCTTGTCCACCTCTTCGGCGATCGACGACGTGACCGCGCTGTTGCCGATATTGGCGTTGATCTTCACCTTGAACGCCTTGCCGATGATCATCGGCTCAAGCTCAGGGTGGTTGTGGTTGGCCGGGATCACCGCCCGGCCACGGGCCACCTCGTCGCGGACCAGCTCGGCGGGCACACCCTCGCGGGCGGCAATGAATGCCATTTCGGCGGTGATCTCCCCGGCGCGGGCCCGCTGCAACTGGGTGCCCCGGTCGCGGACCACGCCCGGACGCGGCGGCAGGCCGGCGTGCAGGTCGATCACCGCGTCGTCCTCGGTGTACGGGCCGGAGGTGTCGTAGAGGTCGAAGTGTTCACCGTTGGTCAGGTTGACCCGCCGGAACGGGACCCGCAGCACGACGCCGTCCGGGCCGTCGAGCTCGCGGTAGTGCTTGGTGCTGTACGGGATGGGCCCGGTGGTCACGGACGGGGATACAGCCAATTCGGTCATTTCATCTCCCTACGCCGGCATTACCCGGTCAGGTTCGTACGGTCGACGGCGCATCAGCCGTCCTCTCAGCGCGCTCGACGCACGCTCCCGCGGTTTGGTTAGCAACGCCCCCCACGCTAGCTCAGTGCACCGGCGGTCGGCAGGTCCGAACGGATTCGAAACCGATAAGGATTAGGCGAAATTCATTTGCATAGCTAACATATGTGATTTGTGGGGGCCCGATGACGACTGAAATCCAGGCGACAACGCCGGGCGCCGACCCGCCGGTGGTCGACGCCGGTGCCGTCGCGACCGCCCGCCGCCGGTTGGCCTACGACCACGACCACCCGTTCTACAAGTGGATCGCGCTGTCCAACACCACGCTCGGCGTGCTGATGGCGACCATCAACTCCTCGATCGTGCTGATCTCGCTGCCGGCGATATTCCGCGGCATCGGCCTCAACCCGCTCGACCCGTCCAACGTCAGCTACCTGCTGTGGATGCTGATGGGGTATCTGCTGGTCTCGGCGGTGCTGGTGGTGTTCTTCGGCCGCCTCGGCGACATGTTCGGCCGGGTCCGCATCTACAACCTCGGCTTCGTGGTCTTCACCGTGGCCGCCGTGGCGTTGTCGGTCGACCCGTTCCACCTGGGCGCCGGCGCGATGTGGCTGATCGGCTGGCGGGTGATGCAGGGCGTCGGCGGCGCCATGCTGATGGCGTCCTCGGCGGCGATCCTCACCGACGCGTTCCCGGCGAATCAGCGCGGCATGGCGCTGGGCATCAACCAGGTCGCCGCGGTCGCCGGCTCGTTTCTGGGGCTGCTGATCGGTGGGGCGTTGTCGGAGTGGGATTGGCGGGCCATCTTCTGGGTCGGCGTCCCGTTCGGCGTGATCGGCAGCGTGTGGTCGATGCGCTCGCTGCACGAGCTCGGTGAGCGCAGCCCGGCCCGGCTGGACTGGGCTGGAACCGCGACGTTCGGGCTGGGCCTGACCGTGATCCTCACCGCCATCACCTACAGCATTCAGCCGCATGGCGCCTCCGCCACCAGTTGGACCAACCCGTGGGTGCTGGGCCCGCTCGCGTTGGGGCTGCTGGCCATCGCGGTGTTCTGCGTGATCGAAATGCGGGTGCGGTACCCGATGCTCGATATCCGGTTGTTCAAGAACCGGACGTTCGCCCTCGCCAACGTCGCCGCGCTGTTGTCGGCGGTCGGCAGCGGCGGCATGCAGTTCATGCTGATCATCTGGCTGCAGGGCATCTGGTTACCGCTGCACGGCTACAGCTATGAATCCACGCCGTTGTGGTCGGGAATCTATCTGCTCCCGATGACCTGCGGCTTCCTGCTGGCCGGTCCGGTGGCCGGGGCGCTGTCCGACCGATGGGGCGCCCGCCCGTTCACCGTCGGTGGGATGCTGCTGGCGGCCGCGACGTTCGTGGCGCTCACGCTGATCCCGGTGAACTTCGACTACTGGATGTTCGCGGCGCTGGTCTTCCTCAACGGCCTCGGCGGCGGCGTGTTCACCGCCCCCAACTCCGCGGTCGTCATGTCCAGCGTCCCGGCCGATCACCGCGGCTCGGCGTCGGGGGTGCGGGCGACGGTCTTCAGCGCGGGCATGTCGCTGTCGATCGGGGTGTTCTTCTCGCTGATGATCGTCGGGCTCGCCAACTCGCTGCCCGGCGCGATGAACGCAGGCCTGACCGAGCACGGCGTGTCGGCTGATGTCGCCCACCAGGTGGCGCAGACGCCGCCGGTGGGCAGTTTGTTCGCCGCGTTCCTCGGCTACAACCCGATCGCCGAGCTGCTGGCCCCCTCAGGCGCCCTGCAGCAGCCCGGCGTCGACGCCGGCACCCTGACCGGGCACACCTTCTTCCCGCTGCTGATCTCCGGGCCGTTCCATACCGGCCTGGTGGTGGTGTTCGCCGCGGCCACCCTGATGATGGTGCTGGGCGCGCTGGCATCGCTGGTTTCGCCCGGCAGGTATGCCGCCGAGGTCCGTCCCGCCCGATAGCGGGTATTTCCCCTTCTCGCTTCCGCTTTCGACCTTGGCTGTGCGCTCATGGCGGCGTTTGTCATCGAGTCTGCGTCCAGGGCGGGATTTCCGCCCGGATTCCCGCCCTGGACGCAGACTCAATGTAAGGGGGCATCTCGATCCCGCCCGGTGATCGGGACCCCCGGGAACACTCCCAGGAACCTCACAGCGCCGGGGGCGTGTTTCGGATTGACCCGTCACCCGCGCTGATGCACCATGGACCAGGTAAGCACCTCGTTAGGTGAGGCGGCTACACGGACACAGGCCACTGACCCCGAACGTCGAGAGACGCCCCGGGTCAGGACAGCTCCTCCCGGCTTAAGGGTTGAGCCCAAGTGGCTTCCGGACCGCAGTACTGGGTCAGGACACGCCGTGTGGTGTCGAAACTCTGACGAGAGGGGTGCGGTTCTCCGGCGATCGGCCGGGTCTGCCTCCCAGCGTGTACTGAATTGGCCCCAGGCCAACTGGCAGCGTGTCGCGTGCTGTGACCGAGAGGAGGTGAGGGACGCATGAGTTCCGGTGATAGTCCGAGTCGATATTTGCCGTCTGTTCCGTCCCCATCCGAACGGTCGCACGTCACCTCCAGTTGAGCTTCTCTCCTGATTTGAGATAGAGCCTCCTGGCTGGTGTGCGGAGCACCGTACCGCGCTTAGGAGGCCCGCCATGGTTGCCCTCGCCTACACCGACACCTACACCGACACCGCCGAGGTCATCGACATCACCACGCGGACCGCTCGTCCGGTCCGTGCCGCGAAGGCGCAGGAGCACCGGCCGGTCGGCGACCCGCTGATCGACGCCACGACCCGTCTGCTGACCGTGCCGATGCGGCAGGCGTACGCGCTGCTGTGGCGCACCGGTCTGCTGGTGGTCAACGGCTGAGGCGTCACACCTCTTCCAGCGCCTCACCGATTTCTTCGAGGACGTGGTTGTGGTGGTTGTTGGCCAGGATGTGTCCGGCCGCGATGACCAGAGCTACCGGCCAGTCGAGGAGCCCGAACGCCGACAGCGCCACCAGGCCGCCGTAGTACGCGAGTTGCTGCGGCTGCGGCAGCGATACGGCTCCCAGCACGGGCAGGTTCACCACGAACTTCTCGCCCTCGCGGATCTGCTGCACCGCCTCGCTCTGCGACGGGCGGTGTGGATTGTCTGCCATGCGCTAGACCTCTTCCGACGCTTCGGCGATCTCTTCGAGGACGTGGTTGTGCTGATTGTTGGCCAGGATATGACCGGCCGCGATGATCAGCGCCACCGGCCAGTCGAGGAGCCGTAACGCGGTCAGCGTGAGCAGGGCGCTGTAGAAGGCGAGTTGCTCGGGCCGCGGGACGGCCACCAGCCCCAACACCGGCAGGTTCACCGCGAAGGTCTGGCCTTCGCGGATCTGCTGCACCGCCTCGCGCTGCGACAGGCGGGGTGGGGTGTCGGGCGTGCCGGGCCGCCGGAGCGTCGGCAGCCTCTCCCCGTCGCGCACCAGCCGCAGTCGCGGCGCCTTGGCGACCGCACGGTTGATGAGGTCGGGGATGGTTTCGGTGGTCGCCTCGGATGCCGGCTCGAAGCTGACCTCGCTGAGCAGCCGGGGCAGTACGGCCGCGCCCGCGGTGGCGACCGCTGCGGTGCCCAACGCCTGGGCCCAGCCCACCGGGCCCAGGGGTGTGCAGCCCAGCAGCTGCGAGACGCCGGGGATGCTGATCATCGTGCCCATCGCGGCCAGCGAGCCGACCGCGGTGAGCACCACCAGTGGATCGTGCGAATCCAGCAGCGTCTGGCCCAGCTGGGTCGCCACCAGCGACACCAGGGCAATGGTGGCAGCACGCTGCTGGCGCCCGGTGAACGACGCCATCGCCCAGGCCACCACGGCAGCGGACGCGGTGGTCGCCCCGCGCACCGCCACCGTGCGCCACAGTGCTTGCGGGTCGGGGCCGTGCCCGCCGGAGTCCACCGGGCGGTTCGGCGAGCTCACCGCCAGCGCGGTGGCCGGCAGCGCATCGGTGAGCATGTTCACCAGCAGCAGCTGGCGGGCATTGAGCGGGGAGCGCCCGGTGACCGCGCTGCCGATGATGGCGAACGCCACCTCGCCGGCGTTGCCGCCGAGCAGCACCGCGACCGCCGCCTGTACTCGCTGCCACAGTTGCCGGCCCTCGTCGAGGGCGTCCAGCAGCGCGTCGATGCGGCCGTCGAGCAGCACCACGTCGGCGGCGGTGGCGGCCGGGTCGCTGCCGTGGGCCACCACCCCGATCCCGACGGTGGCCGCCCGGATCGCGGCGGCGTCGTTGGCGCCGTCACCGACCATGGCGCAGACCTTCCCGGTGCGCTCCAGGGTCTGCACGATCTGCACCTTGTTCTCCGGCGACATCCGGGCGAACACCACCCGCTCGGTGACCACCCGCTCCTGGGCCTTGCGGGAGAGTCCGTCCCACTCCGCGCCGCTGATCACCTGATCGGCGCTGACCGGCAGGCCCAGCTCGCGGGCGATCGCGGTCGCGGTGATCGGATGGTCTCCGGTGATCAGGCAGACCGGGATCTCCCGACGCCCCAGCTCGGCGAGCAGCTCGGCGGCTTCCTCGCGCGGGGTGTCGGAGAGCCCCAGCAAGCCGACGAACGACAACCCGTCCCCGCACAGCTCGGCGATGTCTTCCGGCTCGGGGTCGTCGCCGAGGGCTTGGACTTGCTCGACGGTCAGGTCGCATCGGGCGACGGCGATCACGCGCAACCCCTCGGCCGCCAGGGCGGTCACCGAGCTGCGGACATCCGGTTCCAGGTCGTGACATTTGGCAAGCACCACTTCGGGGGCGCCCTTGACGGTCAGTTCCACACCGGCCACCGTCGCCGAGAACGACCGTCCGGAGCGGAACGGCAGGTGCGCAACGGGTCCGGCGTGCTCCTGGACCCCGTCGACCGCGTAGGCGGCCTCGGTGATCGCGGTATCGGTCGCGTGAATCTGCGGGGTGCCGTTGGTCGCCGGGGCGGCGTGCGCCGCGCAGCGCAGCACATCCGTCCGGGCATAGCGCGCCGCGGGATGCACCTGGGCCACCCGCAGCCGGTTCTGGCTCAACGTCCCGGTTTTGTCGAAGCAGACCACGTCGATGCGTCCCAGCGCCTCCACCGACCGCGGGACGCGGACCAGCGCGCCCTCACCGGTCAGCCGTCGCGCCGACGCCTGCTGGGCCAGGGTGGCCACCAGCGGTAATCCCTCCGGGATGGCCGCGACACTGATCGCGATCCCGCTGGCCACCGACTGGCGTAACCCGATCCGGCGCAGCATCCCGAGACCGGTGACCAGCGCCCCGCCGGCCAGGCTGATCCGCCACGCTTTGCTGGTGAGCAGGCTCAGCTGGTGCTGCAATCCGACCGAGGACTGCTCGCCGGCCACCAGTTCGGCCGCACGGCGACTGTGGGTGTCGCCGCCGGCCGCGGTCACCAATCCGACCGCGGTGCCGGTCACCACGGTGGTCCCGGCGTAGAGCATGCATTCCCGGTCGCCGAGGTTGGCGCCGGGTGTGGCCTCGACCTGCTTGATCACCGGCAGGGACTCTCCGGTCAGCGACGACTCGTCGACCTCGAGGTCGTCGGCCTCGATGAGCCGGCAGTCGGCGGGCACCACCTCGTGGGCGCGGACCTCGATGAGGGCACCGGGCTGCAGCTCTTCGGCGACGACCTCGCGGTAGACCCTGTCGTCGTCGGCGCCGACGAACGCTGGGGACGCTGTGGACTCGGCACCGCCGATCACCAGCCGGGCCGGGGGAATCTGTTCGTCCAACAGCACGTTCAACCGCCGCTCGGCCACCATCCGCTGCACGGCGGCCAGTACGGCGTTGCCGCCGACCACCGAACCGACCAGCACCGCGTCCAGGGGTGAGCCCAATATCGCGCTGGCGGTCGCACCCAGCGCCAGCACGGGTGTGATCGGGTCGGAGAGTTCACTGCGGACCGCGCCGGCGAACTGCCAGACCAACTCTCGCGGCGAGGCGGTCAACTCGGCGCCGCGCTTGGCGGCGCCGGTGACGGCGCGACCGGCGGCGGCACCGGGCAGCTGTCGTCGCCGGTCGGCGGCCGCATCGTCGATCGTTTCCGGCGGCGGCAGGATCGTGCGGACCTGGTCGATGGACATCGCGTGCCATTCGTGCACCGCGGCAGGTCGCGGTGTGGCGGCGCTGATCACTCGACGTCCGAGCAGCAGGCCGGACAACGCGCCGGCCGCTGCGCCGGTGGTCACCGGGCCGGGGCCACGGCCGCGCACCCCCGGCAACATCAGCAGCGATCCCAGGGCCGAGGCGCCGGTCGAGATCTCCACCCCGCGCCGGCTGGCGGACCGGGCCGCCGGCAGTGCGTGAATCACCCGCCACGCCGCGGCCAGGTCGGTCAACAGCAGATCGGCACACCACGGCGGGGTGCCGCGGGTGGAAAGCACGCCCAGGGCGACGTCGGCCGCGACCAGCGCCTGCAGGGCTGTGGTCGACAGCACCGCGACGTCGTGGCCGTCGGCCTGATAGGCGGTGACCGCCGCGGTCAGCGCGTCGTCCATGGACGCGCCGTCCAGCGGGCGGATCTCGTCGAAGATCGACCGCAGCTCACCGAGTGCTTCGAAGTCGACCGACACCACCTCGACGTCGGCGTGTCGCGCCTCGGTCACCAGCGCCGCGGCCAGCGGCTGCAGCGCGGGCTGGAACGACACCTCGACACCGGGCTCGCCGGTGGGATGCCAGCCGGGGGTCAGCCCATCCTCACCGAGTCGGTTCTGCGCGGCCGCCCACACGGCCGAGAGCTGATCGTCGTCGGCGCCGCGCACCTGCATCACGCGCAGCGTGTCGCCGCACAACACCCGGGGATCGATGATCACCGTGTCGACGCGGTCCAACTCGCGCAGGCTGCCCGGCCGCAACACCACGGCCTGATGCTGGTCGGCCAGCCCGCGACCGAGCGTCGCGGAGAACGATTCACGCGCGGTGCGCATCGCTTTGGGCGCTGTCACCGCCGCCGCGGTACCCGCCATGTCCGGGCTGCGGGTCGCCGCCGCGACCACCCCGGCGCCCAGACCCTGTACCCATGCGCTGCGATCGCCGTGCCGTTCGACGGGCCCCGGCGGCCGTGGCACCGGCCGTACCGGCACGTCGACGCGCGGATGCCCGGCGCGCCCGGCGAGTTCGGGCTCACGGCGACGCCAGGCGTCGGCCTCGGCGCGTTCTTCGGCGCCCTTTATCGCCTCCATCACCAGACCCACCGCCAGCGAACTGGGTGCCTCGTTGAGGGTGTGCACGGCCGTGGCCGCCAGGTTCAGCACGGTGTCCGTCGCGGTCTTGCCGAGTCTGTCCTCGAGTAAGGCGCGCAGCCAGGGCTGGTAGTCGGCGAACACCACGCCGGCCTGCAGACCCAGCGGCAGGGGCGGCATCCGCATCAGCCGGCCCACGGTCGCCACGCCGAGCCCGGCGACGTTGGCGCCGGTGGTCACCATCCGCAAGGCCATGGTCAGCCCGTCTCCGGGCAGGCTCGCCGTTCGCGCCGACCGCTGCGGGACGGCCTGCGGGCCGGCGGGGGTCCGGGACTCGGCGGCCGCGACCACCCCACACAACTCCTGCAACGACGTCTGCGGCTCGTCGAAGCCGATGACCACCCGCGAGAGCGGGAAGTTGAGGGTCGCCGAGGTGACACCGGGTTGTGCCCGGACGGCATCGAGGACGGCGGTCCCCAATTCCGGGCCGCGGGGGCCATTGAGGCCGCGCACCTCGATCCAGGCCCGGTTGTCGCCGCGCCAACACCGCCGGGACGAGGCCGCGCCGGCGAGGTCGCGCGAGAGCGCCTTGGCCGCCTGGCGCACCGGGAGGGTGGCCAGGTCGATGCCGGCGTTGGCGACAGCGCTGACGGTTTCCGCGGCCGTGGCAGCGGTGTGCAGCGTCAGGCCGGTGAGGGCGGTGGTGGTTTGGATGCAGGTCGCGATTACACGGAACGGATTGGGTCTTGGCAAGGTTTAGCGATACCTACTTCTGCCGGGTCACTGACGGCCGCGCGGTTGACCGGTGCGCGACCTGGCTGCGGGCGTTCGTTTGGCAGGGGCGGCCCGCTTGGCGGACGTGGTGCCGGCGGACTTCTTGGGTGCGGCCTTTTTGGGTGCGGCCTTCTTGACTGCCTTGGCGGGCGAAGCCTTCTTGGGCGCTGCGTCTTTCAGCGGCGGTACCGCCGTGAGTGGCGGTGCGGCCGCCTTGCCCGGCGGAGCGTCGGCTTCGCGTCGTCGGGTCAGTTGCCGGATCGCCAGCGCGGTGCCGCCGACGGCCAGCAACAGCGGCCACTCGACCAACCCGGCAACGCCGAGCGCGCCGAATGTCAGTGCGGCCGCAGGTGTCGACTTGCTGCCGCTGCTGATTCCGCGCTGGGCGCCGGCGGCCGCACCGGTGACTCCGCCGATGACGCCGTTAACGGCGGCGCCGCCCAGGGCGCCGGCGGCCCCGGTGGTCATCGCCGCAGCGCGGCCCACCGCGTCGCTCAGCTTGCGTACCGTCCCGCTGACGGCGTTCATGGGCGTCGCTCCTCCTCATCGCTTCGCTCTGCATCGTCGCCGACGGCACTCATGGGCGTCGCTCCTCCTCATCGCTTCGCTCTGCATCGTCGCCGACGCGGTTCATGATTGCTCCCTGCGTAATTGCTGCTCCGCAAACCCGGCTGGCGGCGTGTGGCGTGCCTGCGAACAGCCGGAGCTCAAGCGAGCGAGATTCATAGCAAGATCAATCGTAGGCGCTGCCGAACACCGGGTGAAGGATGTCGCGCACTCTCATACCGTTCGCTAAGCATTTCGTCCCGGTCTGGCGGCGGACCGTGTGACGTCGCACCTTCATCCGCTGGGAGCTTTGAGGTTGTGCAATGCCACCTTGCCGTTCACCGGACGTTTACGATCTATCGGTGCTGATCAATGACGTGGGCCGCGAACGGCGCCAGACGCCGTCGGCTCGCGGTGCTGTGACGGCAGTGGTGGCCGGGGTTTCGGCCCTGGTGCTCGCCTTGCAGATCGCCGCGACCCACGCCGGATTCCCCGGGCCGCTACACAGCCTGATCAGCGATTACCTGGGGGTGCCCAAGTCGGCGACGCTGCCGTGGGCCGGGTTGGGACTGGCGATGGTGGGGTTGTCGAGTCGGCGCCGATTGCTGGCGCTGGGGCTCGCGGCCGGTCTCGATCTGCTTTTTGTGGCCGGCCGGCTACTGCGCTCGGGATTGCACGGCCCGCTGACCGTCGGCAATGGGCCGCTGATTGTGCTCACCGGACTGATCCTGGTGGCCGCACTGCGCTGGTCGGGCATCGAGCGCAGCAACGCGCTACGTGCGGCCGGCTGGGGTGCGCTGCTGATCGTGGCGAGTAAGGCCGCCGACGCCTGGCTGCGGATCACCGCGCTAAGCCGGCCGGGTGTGCTCGACGAGTACGCGATGTTGGCCGACCGCGCGTTGGGCCAGCCGTCCTGGATGGTCGGCCGGGTTCTCGACGTGGCCGGCCCGATCCCGTCGGCGTTGTTGCACTGGCTCTACATCGAACTGCCGGTGGCGGTGCTGGTGGTCGCGGTCTATCAGCTGCGCAACGTCACCGTCAGCGGCTGGCCCCACCATCACCTGATGCGGACGTTCCTGGTGCTGGGTCTGGTCGGCCCGCTGCTCTACATGCTTTTCCCGGTCGTCGGACCCGTTTTCGCGTTCGGGCCGCAGGGGCAGGGTTGGCAGGTCGCCGACGTCTGGCCGCACGTCCTACCGCCCGCCCAACTGTTGCCGCACGCCGTCGACTTCGACAGCATCACACCGCGCAACTGCATGCCCTCGATGCATGTGGGGTGGGCGTTGGCGGTGTTCATTCACTCTCGTGGCGGTCCGCAGTGGCTGCGCTGGGGCGGCACGGTGTGGCTGCTGGGCACCATCACCGCCACGCTGGGGTTCGGCTACCACTACGGCGTCGACCTGGTGGCCGGCGCAGTGCTGTGCCTGACCGTGGAGGCCGCCTTGCGGGACCCGCAGCGCGGCTGGGGCCCGTCGCGGATCGGGTTGGTCTGCGGCGGCACGGCTTTGCTGACCACCTTGCTGCTGAGCTACCGCTACCTGGCGGTGCTCATGGCGCAGTTGCCGCTGTTGTTCGGATCACTGATCGTCGGCGCGTTGGCGCTGTTCGCCGCCGTCTTCTTCGCCGGGCCCGCGAGCGTGAAGCCGGCGGCGTTGGCGTCGCTGGCTGCGCGCCCGGTCAGCGGCTAACCGCGGCGCACCTCCACCAGCACCGGCGCGTGGTCGCTGGGGCCCTTGCCTTTGCGTTCCTCGCGGACGATCTCGGCGTGGGTGACGCGCTCGGCCAGCGCCGGCGAGCCGAGGATGAAGTCGATGCGCATGCCCTGCTTTTTCGGGAACCGCAGCTGGGTGTAATCCCAGTAGGTGTAGACGCCCGGGCCCGGCGTGAAGGGCCGGACCACGTCGCTGAACTTGGTGTCCAGTATCGCGTTGAACGCCTTGCGTTCCGGCTCCGAGACATGCGTGGCGCCCTCGAAGAACGCCATGCTCCACACGTCGTCGTCGTGCGGGGCGATGTTCCAGTCCCCGACCATCGCGATGGGCGCCGACGGATCGTCGCTCAGCCAGCTGTCGGCGGTATCACGCAGCGCGGCAAGCCAATCCAACTTGTAGGCGTAGTGCGGGTCGTCCAGGGCGCGTCCGTTGGGCACGTAGAGGCTCCACACCCGCACCCCGGCGCAGGTCGCAGCCATGGCGCGGGCTTCGGCCGCGGCCGCCACCTCGGGCTTGCTGCTCCAGGTGGGTTGGTTGTCGAATCCGATCTGCACGTCGTCGAGGCCGACGCGGGACGCGATCGCCACGCCGTTCCACTGGTTGTGGCCGACGTGGGCGACCTCGTAGCCGAGTTCGTGGAACGGCATGGTCGGGAACTGCGCGTCGGTGCACTTGGTTTCCTGCATCGCCAACACGTCGACGTCGGCACGGGCCAGCCAGTCGACGACGCGCCCCACCCGGGTGCGAATCGAGTTGACGTTCCAGGTGGCCAACCGCAGCGAATCGGACATGCGCACACCCTACGGGTGCAGTGTGCGCGCATCGAGATAGCGGCTGCGGTGCTGCCCGATGAACCCGACCGATGCGAAGAAATCGAATGCGGCTGTGCCGTCGGTGTCGCTGCGGACCTGCGCATAGGCCTGAGTCGCCCCGTGCCGGCGACCCCAGCCCAGTAGCGCCGCGCACAGCGTCCGCCCATGACCGTGCCGGCGCTGATCGGCGGCGACACGCACCTCCGACAGGCCCACCCAGCGCTGCCCGTCCGGCCCCGGGGTCAGCGCGGCGCGCCCGACCGCCACCCCCGGAATGGAGGCGAATATCACCTGCCCGTCGACGACGGCGGTCAGCACCTCGACGGGCACGTCGCGTGCGTAGCCGCCCAGCCAGTCGCTATCGGGTTGCTGCGAGAGCACGACGCCGGCGCCCTCCTCGGCGCTGATGTCCCGCACCATGGTGCGGGTTTCGCAGCGCGTCGGCAGGCTCTCGGGCAGCCGCAGCAGCCGCTCGGGCACCGCCAGCCACGGGGTCAGCGCGCGCTGCGCGTACCAGTCGATGATCGCCGGGAGCGCACCGGTCCGCGCGAACCTGTCCAGCGGTACGGCCGAATTCGCCCGCAGCGTCGATCCCTGCCCGGCGCGCAACAGCCAGCCGTCGAGCCACTGCTGTTCCAGACCCGGCCACGCCAGCGCCGCGGCGTGTTCCACCGCCCGAATCTGCGAGTTCTTCACCGGCCGGTCGGTGAGCCGTCGCACATACAGCACATCGGAGAGCCGGAACTCGTGCACGGCGCCGTCGCCGGCGCGGACCCGGACTCGCGGCCCCACCTCGATCAGGTGCCCAATCACGTCGCCCATCGCGGGTTCCGACCCCGAGGGCCGCATGTAGCGGAGGCTGACCCGGGTACCCGGGGCAGGCAGATCAGGCCGGCCGGGTACCGACGTCATCTGTGGCCGAATGGGTCGGGCACCTCGCCCGGGGTCCACGACAAACCCGGCACGCCCCAGCCGTTCGATTTCACCCGGCGCTTGGCGCTGCGGGCGTTGCGGCCGATCAGGCAGTCCAGATACAAAAAGCCGTCCAGGTGGCCGGTCTCATGCTGCAGCATCCGGGCGAACAGTCCGCTGCCCTCCAGGGTGATCGGGCTGCCGTCGGCGTCCAGGCCGGACACCCGCGCCCAGTCGGCCCGGCCGGTCGGAAACGACTCGCCGGGCACCGACAGACAGCCCTCGTCGTCGTCCTCGGGGTCGGGCATGGTCTCGGGCACCTCGGAGGTCTCCAGCACCGGGTTGATCACCACCCCGCGCCGGCGCGTCGGCGAACGCCGGTCGTCGGCGCAGTCGTAGACGAACAGCCGCAGCCCCACGCCGATCTGGTTGGCGGCCAACCCGACACCGTTGGCCGCGTCCATCGTCTCGTACATCGTGGTGATCAGCTCGGCCAGATCGGCCGGTAGCGAACCGTCTTCGCCGACGGCCACCGGGCTGGTCGGGGTGTGCAGGACGGGATCGCCCACGATGCGGATGGGAACGATTGCCATGGTCGGCAAGCTTAAACTGTGTCGGCATTCGTCATTGAGTGTGCCGACTCGCGGGGCGGGGTTCCGGGTCAAGAGTGGTGACCGTGGTTGAATATTCGCCGTAGCGGGCTGAGATCGCGACGCCTGCGCAAAGGTATTACGAGCATTCTTCAGAAGGGTCCAGGGGAGCGATATGGACGGCGCCATGGCGCGGGCTAATCGATCGGGGGACGACTCTGAAACCGTCGACGGGCTGACCCGACGTGAGCACGACATCCTCGCGTTCGAGCGGCAGTGGTGGAAATACGCCGGCGCCAAAGAAGAAGCCATCAAAGAGCTGTTCTCGATGTCAGCGACGCGCTACTACCAGGTGCTCAACGCGCTGGTTGAGCGTCCCGAAGCGTTGGCCGCCGACCCGATGTTGGTCAAACGGCTGCGCCGGCTGCGGGCCAGCCGACAGAAGGCGAAGGCCGCGCGTCGGCTCGGCTTCGAGATCACCTGATCGCGCGCTGCGTTTTCCGGTTGTGGCCGGCTCCTGGATACAGTGGGTGTAATGAACGACCACGTCCCTGACTCCTCGGGCCTGCCGCTGCGGGCGATGGTGATGGTGCTGTTGTTCCTGGGCGTCATCTTCTTGCTGGTCGGATTCCAGGCGATGAGCTCCGGCGGCGACGACGACTCGTCGGCCAGCACCGTGGTTTCGGCCACCACTTCGACAAGCAGCCCGACGTCGTCGAAACCGGCCCCACCCAAGGCCCAAGTCCGGGTCTATAACATTTCCGGGCAGGACGGCCTCGCCGCGCGCACCGCCGACCAGCTGCGGGAAGCCGGCTGGGATGTCACCGATACCGGTGACATGGTGTTGCTCGATGTGACGGTGTCCACCGTGTACTACAACCCGGATGCTCCCGGTGAGAAGGAGTCCGCCGAGGCGGTGGGCAAGCTGCTGAACGCACCGGCCGAGCCGCGCATCGGTGACCCCGATATCGCTGATCAGCCGCCCGGCGTCATCGTGGTGGTAGCCGGCTGAGGCGGGTCTAACCGGGCGCCCGGCGCCGCCAGGCTAGGCTATCCGGCATGGTCACGCCCGGTCACCGCAAAAAACTCGCTGCCGTCATGTTTGCCGCTCCTGTCGCCCTGTTGAGCGCGTGCACCCCGAACCAGCCGCCGTCGGATGCGCCGGGTACCACGCCGTCGATCTGGACCGGGTCGCCGGCGCCGTCGGAGTCGTCACACGAGCCGGGTGCCGCAGACTCCCTGACCACCCACCTCAAGTCGGCCGACGGTATCGAGGTGGCCACCGCGACGTTCGAGTTCGACGAGGGTTACGTCAAGGTGACGGTCCAGACCACCGGCACCGGACAGTTGACCCCCGGATTCCACGGCATGCACTTGCACAAGGTGGGCAAGTGCGAGGCCCACTCGGAGGCCCCCGGTGGGGGTGCGCCCGGCGACTTCCTGTCCGCCGGCGGCCACTTCCAGGTTGCGGGCCACACCGGCGAGCCGGCCAGCGGAGACCTGACTTCGCTGCAGGTTCGCAAGGACGGTTCCGCGCTGCTGGTGACCACGACCGACGCGTTCACCAAGGCGGATCTGCTGGCCGGTGAGGGCACCGCGATCGTCATTCACGGCGGCTCGGACAATTTCGGCAACATCCCGCCGGAGCGCTACACCCAGGTCAACGGATCACCCGGCCCGGACGATATGACGATGGCCACGGGCGACGCCGGCAAGCGGGTGGCATGCGGTGTCATCGGGTCCGGCTAGCTCGCCGGTAAACCGGGCACCCGCCCATATTGATTTCGCCGCCTCGCCGCGACCGACGATCGGCGTCGAGTGGGAATTTGCGCTCGTCGATGCGCAGACCCGCGACCTGAGCAACGAAGCCGCCGCGGTCATCGCCGAGATCGGCGAAAACCCGCGTGTGCACAAGGAATTGCTGCGCAACACCGTCGAGGTCGTCAGCGGTGTCTGCGAAAGCACGGCCGAGGCGATGGACGACCTGCGTTCCACCCTGGGGACGGTGCGCCCGATTGTGCAGGCCCGCGGCATGGAGTTGTTCTGCGCCGGCACCCACCCGTTTGCGCAGTGGTCCGCCCAGCAGCTCACCGACGCGCCCCGCTACGCCGAGCTGATCAAGCGCACCCAGTGGTGGGGTCGCCAGATGCTGATCTGGGGCGTACACGTGCATGTCGGGATCCGCTCGGCGCACCAGGCGATGCCGATCATGTCCTCGCTGCTCAACTTCTATCCGCACCTGCTGGCGCTGTCGGCGTCGTCGCCCTGGTGGGGCGGCGAGGACACCGGCTACGCCAGCAATCGCGCGATGATGTTCCAGCAGCTGCCCACGGCCGGACTGCCATTCCAGTTTCAGACCTGGAGTGAATTCGAGCAGTTCGTGCACGACCAGAAGAAGACCGGGATCATCGACCGGATGAACGAGATCCGTTGGGACATCAGGCCGTCACCGCACCTGGGTACCCTCGAGGTGCGGGTCTGCGACGGTGTGTCGAACCTTCGTGAACTCGGTGCGCTGGTGGCGTTGACGCATTGCCTGGTGGTGGACCTGGACCGTCGACTCGACGCCGGCGAGGCGCTGCCGACGATGCCGCCGTGGCATGTCCAGGAAAACAAGTGGCGCGCGGCCCGTTACGGCTTGGACGCGGAGATCATTCTGGACGCCGACAGCAACGAGCGGCTGGTCACCGACGATCTCGATGATCTGCTGACCCGCCTGGAGCCGGTGGCCAGGTCGCTGCGTTGCGCCGATGAACTGGCGGCCGTCGAGGAGATCTACTCCCGCGGCGCGTCGTATCAGCGGCAGCGCCGGGTGGCCGAGGAGCACGACGGTGACCTGCGGGCGGTCGTCGATGCGCTGATCGGCGAGCTGGACGTATAACCGTGCAGCTGCCCATGTTTCCGCTCGAGTCGGCGTTGTTGCCCGACGACGAACTGCCGCTGCAGATCTTCGAGCCCCGCTACCGCGAGCTGGCCAACGATTGTCTGCGCGGTGACCGGCGTTTCGGCGTGGTGCTGATCGCTCGGGGCCGCGAGGTCGGCGGTGGCGATGAGCGCTGCGACGTCGGGCTGGTGGCCACCATCGATCAACACCGCAAGCTCGGGTTCGGCCGCTACGCGCTGCGGTGCCGGATGGGGGAGCGGATCCGGGTGACGCAGTGGCTGCCGGATGACCCCTACCCGCGTGCCGACGTGGACGTCTGGCCCGATGAGCCCGGGAATCCGGTGTCCGACGTGCAGCTGCTGGAGGCCGAGGAACGCGTCGTCGCGCTGTTCGCGCGCGTCGCGGCGGCGCGGGGCCAGCGTCCGCCTCCTCGCGAGGCCGTGCTGGGCCGCGCTCATGTGCTCGGTGCAGATGCCGGAAAACGGCTGTACTTCTTGGCTTCCCGGGTGCCGATGGGTGTCGCCGACCGCTACGCGGTGCTGGCTGCTCCATCGGCCGCGGATCGGCTGGCCGCGCTGCACGAGGCCGTCGAAACCGTCACGGCCATGGTGGAGTTCCGTTCGCGTTGACTCTGCATCCATGGCGCAACAGTGGGAGTGCAGTGCGCCCTGGGTGCAGAGTCAGCGGGTTTTGGCTGCCACCGCGCCGAACACCGCCGCGGCGCCGGCCAGCAGCACCGAGCTGACCAGCCAGGGCAGGACCCGTGCGGTGGTGAACAGCGCCGCGTACATACCGGGCGCCACCGCGCTCGCCGCGGCCCACGCGGTCTGGAACATCGAGCCGTGCCGCCCGGACGATTCGTCCGGGGCGAACGTCAGCATGATGGCTCCGCCGAGCGCATTGCTGGCCGCATCCGACACGCTGAACAGGGTCAAGCCGAAGGCCAGAACCGCGAACAACACGGCGGGCCCGGCATTTTGCAGGCCGGCGACACCGTCCACCACCAAAAAGCTGACCGCACACAGCGCGGTGCTCCGGGCCAGAATCCGAAGGTGCGGCACCCGCGTCCCGATGCGGGCAACCCACCGCGCCGCCACCGCGACCATGATGCAGATGAACAGGTAGGCCACGGTCGTCGACCAGTTGGGCAGCCCCACCGACAACATGAACAGCGGCAGCGCGGTGTCCATCCCGATGGTGGTCAGCGCGATCACGAACACCCCGGCGAGGAAGGCCATGAACGGGCCTTGACGCAGCACGTCGCGGTAGCGCGGCGGGGGCGCGCCGATTGCCTCGCCGGCCTCGGCCAG
Organism: Mycobacterium sp. NGS50; assembly: GCF_059812545.1. Classification (NCBI taxonomy): domain Bacteria; kingdom Bacillati; phylum Actinomycetota; class Actinomycetes; order Mycobacteriales; family Mycobacteriaceae; genus Mycobacterium; species Mycobacterium sp. NGS50. The sequence continues at coordinate 27,576 of NZ_JCALCW010000003.1, read as the reverse complement.
GCCGTCATCGACCCACCGCAGTCGCCAGAACAGCAGGCTGGTGATGATCGAGCCGACGGCGATGGCGGCGACCAGCGCCGTCCAGAACCAGCCGGATCCGTCGTCGAGCACCAGCCCCACGGTGGCGGCCAGCGCACCGATGCCGAAGCCCAGCACCCGCGCCGAGGTGAGTAGCGCGAACATCCGGGTGCGGTCGTTCCCCTCGGTAGTCAGTCGGCGGACCGCCTCGGGATCGCTGGTGAACAGCAGATTCCAGGCCAGCGCGGCGGCGAAGGAGAACACGGCGACTTCGGCCAGGGTGCGGGTGATCAGGAAACCCAGGAAGGCGCCGGCGCCGACCAGACCGGAGAACGCCATCGTCCGAAACGGCCCCAACCGGTCCATGACACGCCCGGAGATCACCGCCCCGCAGACCAGCGCGGCAGTGTTGCCGATCGTGGCGGCGACACCGGTGGCGGTCAGCGGCAGGCCTCGTCCGAGGGTGAAGAACAGGAAGATCAGCGGCGCCCATAGGCCGCCGTTGACCATCGTCACGATGGTCGCGGCGATGAAAGACCGCCGCGCAGTCTGCATCTGCTCGGCTTCGGTGTCGGTTTGCATGGTCACTTTCGTCTTGGGACAACGAAAATACCGTCCGACCGCGGAGTCGTGCATCCGAATTTCGGTGCTATCCGGGCATCCGGCCCTCGATGAACAGGCTGCGTGGCGTGATCTCGGTGAGGTCCTCCGGCGCGGGCCGCCGGTAGTTGGCCATCAGGTCCAGCGCTTCGATCGCGGTGACCTGCCAGCCCCGGCGGGTCAGCCAGTCAACCAGGTCGGTGCGCTCCTCGATGTACCAAAGGTCTTGGACGTCGGGTGTATTGGGGTCGCTGTCTGCTGCCTCGCGCATCCGGCGGAACTGCTCGCGGCGACGCTCCAGATTCTCCGGGTTGAAGAAGGCGGGGTCGAACCCCTCGACCGCCACCCTGCTGCCCTGGGCACTGAGGTCGACGACGTGCTCGAACAGCAGGTCCTGGGCGGCGGCGGGCAGGTAGGGCAGCAACCCTTCGGCTGACCACGCTGTCGGCGCCGACGGGTCAAACCCCGCCTGGAGCAACGCTTTCGGCCAATCGTGGCGGAGATCGACCGGTACGGGGTGATAGCCGACGGTCGGGTGGATGTCGTGCGCTGCCAGGGCGGCGGCCTTGAACTCCAGCACCTTGGGCTGGTCGACCTCGAAGACGACGCTGCCGGACACCCACGGCAGACGCCAGACCCGGGCGTCGAGACCGGCGGCCAGGATCACCGCCTGTTGGATGCCGTTGGCGCCGGCGGCGATGAAGAACTCGTCGAACCATTTGGTGCGCGCCGCGGCGTAGCCGGCGATCGCCCGAAACCGCTGGGCCAACGGTCCTGTCTCGGACGGCGGCTGCCAGCCGCGTTCGGTTGCGGCGTCGAGGAACAACTGCGCGTAGCGGTCGGTGAACAGCGGAGAGTCGCTGGTGGACTCGGCTGCCCGCGCCCTGGCCACGCCCAGCGCGGTGGCGCCGACGCTCTCGGTGATGTCCCAGGCGTCGTTATCGTGTCTGGCGCGGACCGGTGGATTGGGGGAGTCTTTCGTCACCGTTTCGATGGTAAGCGCCGCAGCTGTGCGTCGCGTTGGGCCAGTTCGCGCATGGTAAGCAACTGTTTTCGCATCATCACCCAATCGCCGGCGGCCAGGACCGACCCGATCAGACGTGATCCGCCGAAGACCACCCGCACGTGCAACCGGGTGCCGGCGTCGATCGCGCGCAGCGCGTAGGTCACCGCGGCACCCTTGCCGCGCAGCGTGATCTGCGCGCCGTCGGTGAACGAATGCAGTTGGAATATCGTCATGAACCGTTGCCCGATCGCCAGTCGGGTCAGGTCCGGATTGCGCTGCCGGGGGCTGCGGCGGCCGAAGTTGTCCAGCAGATCGTAGCTGTAGGGGGCCGCCCGTAGCTGGCACAACCAGGCGAAGACGAGGTCCGGGGGTGCTGCGATGCTGATCGCCCGATCCGCCTGGGTACCCCGCGCGAGCAGCTCGTCACATGGCATCGCGGCGCAGCGCTCCAATGCGGTGGCACCCCAGTTCAGGCCGGTCACGGCAGTGCCGGCGCCGGCGGGCGCACCGCCGCGGCGATGCGCCGCAGGATCCAGCGCACCGCGATGCGGTGTCCGCCGCTGCCGATGACCAACGCGCGGTAGATCTTGCCGTGCAGGCCCGGAAACGCCGCCCACGTCTGCGAACGCACCTGGGTGCGCTGCGGGTCGAGCTCGTCCAGCTCGAACACCCAGCGGTACACCGCGAACGGGTGGCGTCCTTTGAGGGCAAACCGCCGGGGTGACGTCGCCTCGGCCAACGCGAAACCCAGCGGAACCTTGGTCGGATCGCTGGGGTTGCCGCACAACACCGTCAGCAGCGCCGACCACGTGTCTGCCGGGGAAGCGTCGATCGTTATGGCATGCTCATCGATATAGGGTAACCGTTTCATATAGAAGGACTGTACTAGATCGTGGCGCCTCCGCGAAAGCATGAAACCGATGTGATCCTCGACGCGACCCGCGCCCTGGTCCTTGCCGAGGGCCCGCGTGCGGCCAGTGTCGCGGCGATCGCCCAGGCCAGCGGCGCGCCGGCCGGCACGCTCTACCACCGATTCGGCAACCGGGACGGGATCCTGACGGCCGCCTGGTTGCGCGCCTTGGAACGTTTCCAGTCGCGGGTGTGGGCGGCCACCGGTGACTCGCCGGGGGAGGTGGCCGTCGCGATGAGCGTCGCCGCGGTGCGCTTTGCGCGCGATCTCCCCGAGGATGCCCGGCTGTTGCTGACCATCCGGCCCGGCGATCTGTTGGACGGGGAACCCGACGCGGCGTTCCAGGAGACGCTGGCCGCCATGAACGCGCCGCTACTGCAGCGGATCGACGAGTTGGCCCGGCAGCTGTACGGCGAAAGCGACCCTCGCGCCGTGCATGCGGTCACCTTGGCCGTCGTCGACCTGTCCTATGCGGTGGTGCGCCGCCACGCCTACGACAAGGACCTGCCGGCCTGGCTCGAAGACGACGTCGCCGCGGCGACTCGGGCACTGCTGGCCAGTTATCGGCCCGTGTGACACTGGGGCCATGTCGAATATCGCGTTCACCGCCGTCGCGCCCATCATCCCGGTCCGCGACCTCGATGCCGCGCTGCAGCGATACCGCCGCCTGGGGTTCACCGCCCGCGCGTACGACGGGCCCGCGCGCTACGGGTTCGCCGACCGCGGGTCGATTTCCCTGCACCTCACCGAGTGGGCCGAACACGATCCGCTGTGCACCGCCGCCAGCGTGTACCTGTACGTCACCGACGCCGACGCGCTGTATGCGGAATGGGCGACGTCGGGACTGTCCGGCCGGTTCGTCGAGCCGTGCGACACCGACTACGGGCTCAGGGAATTCGCGTACGTCGACCCGGACGGGACCGCGCACCGCGTGGGCTCGCCACTGGTCTCCAAGGTGGTCAGCGCCAGCCGCGACATCGCGGCACCTGCGGAACGGATCTTCGAGTTGATCGCCGATCCCGCACAGCAACCCCGCTGGGACGGCAACGACAATCTGGCCCAATCCGATGTCGGGCAACGGGTGCACGCCGTCGGCGACGTGTTCATGATGACGACCACCAAGGGGAACGTGCGGGAGAACCACGTCATCGAATTCGACGAAGGCCGTCGAATCGCATGGCGGCCAGCAGAACCGGGCAAGGCGCCGCCGGGGCACCTGTGGCGTTGGGAGCTGCAGCCGCTGGGCGAGGCCCATACCCGGGTCAGCCACACCTATGACTGGTCGGAATTGACCGACGAGAACCGTGTCGAACGGGCCCGCGCCACCACGTCGGACAGGCTGCAGGCGTCACTGTCCCGGCTTGCCGCGCTGGCCGAACGGGCCTGACACCTCGAGCTCGACGTCAGCGCGGAAAAGCCCGAGAAGGCCGCCCGATAACGTCGATCTCGACGCAGTTGCGGGATCTACTTGAGCATGCTGCCGGCGTCGACGGTGACGGGCAGCCCGGTGATGTAACGCGACTCGTCGGAGGCCAAGAACAGCACGGCGTTGCTGATATCGACCGGCTCCACCCAGCCGATCGGAAGCACGTGCATGAACTGCGCCGCGACAGCGAGATCGTCGGGGCCCGGATTCTGCAGGTCGGGGCGGAACAGCTTCATGGTTCCCTCGTTCATGAACATCGGGGTGTTCACGTTGGTGGGATGCACGGAATTGACCCGGATCCGCTGTTGGCCGAGTTCGACGGCGAAGCTTCGCATCAGCCCGACGACACCGTGTTTGGCGGCGATGTAGTGGCCGGTATGGGGATACGCCTTGAGTCCGCCCACCGAGCTGGTCAGGATGATGGATCCGCCGCGCCCACCGGAAAGTAGGTGCGGGACGCCGGCTTTGACCGTCTTCCACACGCCAGACAGGTTCACGTCGATCATGTCCTGCCAGTCTTCTTCGGTAGTCTTGTGCAGCGTCTGACCGCCGTTGCCGATGCCGGCGTTGGCGACGACGATGTCCAGGCGGCCCAGCTGCTCCACGGCGCCGTCGACCACCGATTTGAGCGCGGCGAAGTCCCGCACGTCGACCTCGTCGGTAACGATGCGGCGATCCAACCCCTTGACGAGATCAGCTGTCTGGGCCAGGTCGTCGGGTGTGGACGGGGCGATCTGGGTGTTGCTGCTGACCGGGGCGCACACGTCGACGGCGATGATGTCGGCGCCCTCCTGCGCGAGCCGCACCGCGTGGCTGCGGCCCTGCCCACGCGCCGCGCCCGTGATCAACGCGACCTTGCCCTCGACCCGTCCGGCCATCTCTGCACCCGTTCTTTCGAATTGGTCAGTCGATCAGCAAGGCTGGCACCAAACATTGACGCTGTCAACAGCCGATGGCTAGTGGGTGGCTGCCGGGGTGCTCAGCCGGGTCAGCTGGCGTTCCATCAGGGCGCGCAGCTCGTCGTGGCCGCGGGTGAGCCCGACCGCGTCCTCGTTGCACAGGCTGCGCGCGGTCTGTGCGATCAACATCGACACCGCGACCGGTGGGTAGTCGTCGAGGCTCACCCCGTTGGCGCGCAGCGCCACCGTGGCCGCGGCGGTCTCGATGTCACGCACCCGCTCGGCGTAGGCGCGCAGCTCGGACCGGATTGCTTTGCGGTGGTTGGCCAGCGCCATGAACTCGGCATTCAAGCTGGTCAGGCGGGTATCGCTGTTGATGGCCCACAGTGTGCGCAGCGGGTCGTCGTCGGTGAGGGCGGCCCGCATGCGCTCCAGGGCGGTCTCCGCGCCGGCCCGCAACACCTCCACGAACAGGTCGTCCATGGTGGGGAAGTAGTAGTAGACCAGCGCCTGCTTGACCCCGGCCTCGGTGGCGACTCGTCGCGAGGTCGCGGCGGCATAGCCCTCCTCCTGCATGATCCGGGCGGTGGCCTCGATGAGCCGGCGACGGGCATCGGAGTCGGTCGAGCGGGCCTTGCGCGGCGCGGCCATTCAGCGGCTCCCCGCGCGGCGATTGCTTGACCATCGGCGACGGCGCGTGGTAGGCATGGTGCATTCTAGCAATCTGATCGATCGATCAGCAATGAGAGGGTTGGTGCCCGGCCGGCACGGAGAGGACGACGATGCCCGATCTCGCGGCGGTGGACTATTTCTCCGATGAAGCCGTCACCCAGGACCCGTACGCCTACTACGAGTACCTGCGGGCGCAGGGTCCGGTGTTCGCCGAGCCGCACCACGGTGTGGTGGCCGTCACCGGGTATCAGGAGGTCCTGGCCGCCTTCAAGGATCACGACTCGTTCTCGGCGGTCAACGCGATCGGCGGGCCGTTTCCGCCGCTGCCGTTCGAGCCGGTCGGCGACGACATCACCGAGCTGATCGAGGCGCACCGGCACCAGTTCCCGATCTTCGAACACGTTGTCGTGATGGATCCGCCGGCGCACACGCGGGCCCGCTCGCTACTCAGTGGGCTGCTCACCCCCAAGCGGCTGAAGGAGAACGAGGAGTTCATCTGGCGGTTGACCGACACCCAACTCGATGAATTCATCGACCCCTCGGTTTTGCGAGGCCGTTGTGAGTTCCTGTTCGACTACGCCAAACCGTATGCGACCCTGGCCATCACCGACCTGCTCGGCGTTCCGGAGAACGAACGCGCCGAGTTCCGCAGCGCGCTGGGCGCCGGGCATCAGGCCGGGCAACACGTCGGATCCCTCGACGGAACGCCGGTTGGGCTCAATCCGCTGCATTACCTGGACAAGAAGTTCAGCGGCTACCTGACCGAGCGGCGGCTACGCCCCAGCGGGGACGTACTCAGCAGCCTGGCCACCGCCACCTACCCGGACGGCTCGACGCCGGAGTTGCTCGAAGTGGTGCGGCCGGCCACGTTCCTGTTCGGTGCCGGGCAGGAGACCGTCACCAAGCTGCTCGGCGCCGCGGTGCAGACCCTCGGCGACCGGCCCGAACTCCAGCAGACGTTGCGCGACAACCGGGCGCTGATCCCGGCGTTCATCGAGGAAGCACTGCGAATCCAGAGCCCCACCAAGATCGACTTCCGGCTCGCCCGCAAGACGACCACCCTGGGCGGGGTGCGTATCCAGGCCGGCACGGTGTTGATGCTGTGCCTGGGTGCGGCCAACCGGGATCCGCGCAAGTTCGACGATCCCGACAAGTTCCGGCTCGATCGCAAGAACGTGCGCGAGCACATCGCGTTCGGGCGCGGTATTCACACCTGCGCCGGCGCGCCGCTGGCCCGGGTGGAGGGGCGGATCACCGTGCACCGCATGCTGGACCGGATGCGCGACATCACGATCAGCGAGGCCCACCACGGCCCGGTCGGTGCCCGCCGCTACGCCTACGAGCCGACGTTTTTGTTGCGGGGGCTGACCGAACTGCACATCGAGTTCACGCCGGCCGGATGACGGGTTGTCAAGAAGCTTCTGAAAGGCTTCTGGGACGGTGACTGGTGCTGAGCGGATCGACCATTTGCGGAAATAGGGGTGCTCCTCGCAGCGGTCGGTAATCAGCGGCTGCAAAGGCCGCTGCTGCTGCCGATATCAACGCCAGGATGAGGGCCGGCTGACGGCTGGCGTCGTCAGGAAAGTCGACCAACAGCCAGACAAGAGTCACTGTGGTGACTACACCAAGACCGTCGGTCGCGCCGATGATCGAAACATCCGGCCTCATCAGGCCGAACTGTCCGCCGGTGATCGCGGTGGTCAGCGCACACACGGCCACGATCACACAGAGCGGAAAAGTGAGCAACTCCCACCCGCTGCGATCAGCGCCGTCAACACTGGTCCAGGGCATGAACAAGGCCACGATCATCGAGGTGCCTGCTGCGCCGCAGACCAGCCGTCGGAGCAATGTCGTCATCTTGTCCTCCCAACGTCGCAACTACGCATGACGATCCTTGTCGCCACACGCCGATGATCCCGATCACAGGTCGTGCTGTCGATTACCTCGAGGTAATCGAACCGCGAACCAGCTCCGGCTACAGTCAGTCCCGATGGTGACCACCAGCTCCGCCTCTCAAGTCGGGCCCCAACTGCGGGAGTGGCGGCAGCGGCGGCGGCTGACCCAGCTAGAGCTTGCGCTTGATGCAGGCGTATCGGCGCGCCATCTGAGTTTCGTCGAGACCGGCCGCTCCAAGCCCGGGCGGGACATGTTGCTGCGGGTAGGTGAGCGACTTGAGATACCGTTCCGCGAGCGCAACCAGTTGCTGCTCGCTGCTGGGTACGCTCCTGCATTCCCCGAGCATCCGTTCGGCGCACCCGAACTCGCCCCGGTCCGCGAGGCACTGGAGCGGATTCTGACAAGCCACGAGCCGTACCCGGCGATCGTGTTGGACCGCCACTTGCGTGTGGTCGCCGCCAACGCCGCCATACAGCCGCTCGTCGAGGGCATCGATCCCGAACTGCTGAACCCGCCGGTCGACATCTTGCGCGTCGCCCTGGCGATGATTCCCCGGATCATCAACGTCCGCGACGTGATGGCCTACTTTCGTGATCGGATTCAGCGCCAGCTCGCCGCCACCGCCGATGACCAGCTCGCGCATCTCCATAAGCAGTTTGAGAACTTCATGCCGCAGCTCGGCGAGCGCGACCCGGCCAGCGAATCCGCCTTCGCGCAGAGTCTCGGACCGGTCAGAGTCCGGGCGCCCGACGGTGGTGAGTGGTCGTTCTTCGGAATCTACGGCACGTTCGAAATGCCGTTCGAAGTCACGATTTCGGAACTGGCGATCGAATTGCTCTTTCCCGCTGATCACACGACTGCCGAAGCGTTTGAATCCCTTGCTCGCGATCGCGAAGTGCGCTAAAAGGACCCGAGGTCACATCCCGATGCGGATGTTCTTCACCTGTAGGAACTCGTACAGCCCGTCCAGCCCGCCGGTGCGGCCGAAGCCGCTGTGCTTGTAGCCGCCGTACGGACCCTGGGGAGCGATATCGCTGAAGGTGTTGACCCACACCGATCCCGCCTGCAACTGCCGCGCGACCCGGTGCGCGCGCTGCAGATCGCGGGTGTGCACGAACGCGTTCAGGCCGTAGCGGGTGCCGTTGGCCAGGGCGACCGCCTCGGCGTCGTCGCCGAACCGGATCAGCGACACCACCGGTCCGAACGTCTCGACCTGGGCCAGCTCCGAAGCATTGTCGACGTTGCCGAACACCGTCGGCTCAAGGTAAAAGCCCTGCGCGAGTTCACCGCCGAGGCGTCGACCACCGGTGAGCAACTCGCCGGCGCCGCTGCCGGTCGCTAACTCGATCACACCCAGGATGCGCTCCGCCGCGGCCTGACTGATGACCGGACCGAACGTCACCGTCGGATCCAACGGGTCGCCCACAGCCGCGGAACCCACGACAGCCAGGAACTTCTCGGTGAAGGCGTCGTACACCGACTCGTGCACCAGTAGCCGGCTGGCGCAGGCGCAGCTCTGCCCGGACTGCATCAGCGGACCCTGATGCGCGGACAGCATGGCGGCCGCGTCCAGGTCGGCGTCGGCGAACACGATGTTGGCCGACTTGCCACCGAGCTCGGTCACCACCGGGGTGAGATTGGTTGCCGCGGACTGCAACACGGTGCGCGCGGTGGCCTCGCCGCCGGTTAAGTGGATCTTGCCGATGCTGGGGTGGCGCACCAGCGCGTCGCCGCGCTCGGCCCCGGCCGGCACCACATTGACCAGCCCGGGCGGCAGACCGGCATCCAGACACAGCTCACCGAAGCGCAGCGCGGCCAGCGGCGCCAGCTCGGACGGCTTGAACACCACGGCGTTACCGGCCGCCAACGCCGGGGCCACGCAGGACCCGGCGACCACCAACGCTCCGTTCCAGGGTGCGATGACGCCGACGACCCCATACGGTTCCCGTTCGACCAGGTTCACGTCGAAGCAGCCATGAACCGGGGTGCTGGAGCCGTGCGGCTTGTCGACGTATCCGGCGAAATGGCGCAGGAACCGTTCCAGCAGAACGGCGTTGCCGGCGAACGACACCGGCACCGCGTAGTCCTGTACGTTCAGCACGGCGAGCTCGTCGAGGTGTTCGTGCACCACGTCGGCCAGATCCATCAGCAGGTCGCGGCGTCGGTCGACGGTCAGGGCGATCCACTCCCGTTGCGCCTGGGCGGCGGTAGCCACCGCACGGTCGATCTCCGCCGCCCCGGCCAGGGCGACGATCGCGTTGGGTTGACCGGTGGCCGGATAGATGTGGTCGTGACGGTCCGACGTCGTGATCCGCTCACCGCCGACCAGCAATCCCACCGGGGCGGCCGTCACGACGTTTCCTCGGCGGCCCATTCGGCCAGCACCCGCTCTTTCTGCTCGGCGATCACCTGGTTCAGGTGCGAGGCCTTGGCCCAGCCGTAGTAGGCGCCGAAATGCAGAGCCAGCTCATCCATTTCGTCGAAGGACACGTCGCGGCTCTTGAGCGCGGCGTAGACGTGGCTCAGGATCGGATACGGCGCATCCTGAAACGCGACGCATGCCACGGTCACCAGCCGTCGCTCCCGCATCCCCAGTCCCGGCCGCAGCCACATCTCACCGAAGACGAAGTTCAAGATGCCCGCCCCGGAATAGGGGTTGTCGCGCACCGGCACGTACGGCAGGCAGTTGACGTCCCGGAACGACTGCTCGCCGACGGCCAACCGGGCCTCCGGGTCGCTCGGTGTGGTCAACGGCAGCAGCGGCGGCGCCGGCGGCACGTCCTGGCCACGATCGTGGTGGATGCGTTCCCACTGCGCGTCGACGGCCATGTTGAACCGCGACGCTTTGGGCCAGCCGGCGTAGACCGCGAAATGCAGGACGGTCTCCTGTATTTCGGTGATCGTCAGATCGCCGGAATACAGTGCGGCGTACACGTGATCGGTCAGCGGTCCCTCGGCGTCGGCGGCCGCGACGCAGGGCAGCGCGATGAACCACCGGTCGCGTCGGCTCAACCCGGGTCGTTGCCATACCTGCCCGAACACGAAATCCAGCAGGGTCGCCGCGGCGGGTGTGCAGCCCGGCGCGGGCAGTGCCATCAGATCGGCGAAGGCTTGTGCCCCGCGGCGCGCCTCAGCGGAGGGTGACACCGGCATCCACCTTGAGTTCCAGCCCGGTCACGTGCCGGGATTCGTCGGAGACCAAGAACAGCACCGCGTTGCTGATGTCGACGGCCTCGGTCATCACGATCGGCAGCGCGTTGAGGAACAGCGGGGCCAGATCCGGTCGGGTCTCGGCGAGCAGCCCGTGCAGCGAATCCGGGCGCATCCCGGTCTCCACCCCGGTGGGGTGCACGGTGTTGACCCGGACGTTCACCGCGGCCAGCTCATTGGCCAGCGCCCGGCTCAACCCGACCACGCCGTGTTTGGACGCGGTGTAGGGCAGGTGCAGCGGCGTGCCCTTGAGCCCGGCGGCCGAACTGATGTTGACCAGGCTGCCGCCCCGCTCGACCAGATGCGGCAATGCCGCCGCGCAGGTGTTCCAGGTTCCGGTCAGGTTCACCTCGATGACGGTGCGCCACTGCTCGGCCGTGGTGGTGTCCCAGGTGCCGGCGGTGATGACTCCGGCGTTGGCGACCGCTGCGTCCAGGCCGCCCAACTGCGCGACGCCGTCGTTGACCGCGGCCGCCAACGCGTCGGCGTCGCGCACGTCGACGACTTCGGTGACCGCACGGCGGCCCTGCTGCTGCACCAGCCGGGCGGTCTCCGCGAGGTCTTCGGCTGCGGCCAACGGATATTCGATCTCCGGCAGCGACGCGCAGATGTCGACGAGGATCAGGTCGGCGCCCTCCTGCGCCAGCCGCACCGCGTGACTGCGGCCCATGCCGCGCGCGGCGCCGGTGACCAGAACCCGCTTCCCGGCAACCCGCCCGGTCATAGCTTGTTGCAGAAGCCGGCGTCGACCGGGAAGGTGACCCCGGTGACGTAGCGGGCGGCATCGGACACCAGGTAGGCGATCGCGGCGCTGATGTCCGCGGGTTCCAGCAGTTCGACCGGCATCGGGTTCTGCAGATGCGGTCCACCGTCGGGGTAATGCTCCAGGAACGCCGTCATCGCCGGATTGACGGCCATCATGGTGTTCACCGCGGTGGGGTGCACGGTGTTGACCCGAATGCTGTGCGGCGCCAACGCATTGGCCAGTGCGCGCATCAACCCGACGATCCCGTGCTTGGACGCCGCATAGCCCAGGCCGCCGCCCCGCTGGCCGCCGAAGCCCCGGATGCCCGCGGTCGAGCTGGTGAACACGATCGAGCCGCCGCGCCCTCCCGCGATGAGGTGGTCGATGGTGGCTTTGGCGGTGTGAAACGACCCCACCAGGTTGACGTCGACCACATCGGTCCACATCTGTAGGTCTTCTTCGTCGGTCAACTCCCGAAACGCCATCGCGGCGATCCCGGCGTTCGCGCAGGCGATATCGAGGCGGCCGAAGTGCTCGACCCCGGCGTCGACCGCCGCCTTGAGCGCACGGAAGTCGCGGACGTCGGCGACCGAGCCGAGCATCTTGCCGCCGACCTCCTCCACCAGGGCGATGGTTTCGTCGAGCTCGTCGCGGCTGGCCATCGGGTATCCGTTGGACGCGATATCGGCGCAGATATCCACCCCGATGATGTCGGCGCCGTCCGCGGCCAGCCGCACCGCATGGCTGCGGCCCTGCCCGCGCGCCACCCCGGTGATGAACGCGACCTTTCCGGACAAAGTACCCATCGACCCTCACTTCGTTGTGCGGCGGAAACCTGTAGTAACTGTGTTACCTCCGGTACGGTAACCTGGTTACTCGTCGACGGCAAGGGTTGGGATGATCGGTACTGCAGTTGTGACAACCGACGACCGACTGCTGGGTGTCGTCGTCGAGATCCTGGAGGCTGACGGCTACGACGCGGTGCAACTGCGCGAAGTCGCCCGTCGCGCACAGGTTTCGCTGTCCACCATCTACAAGCGGTACCCGACCCGCGACGAGCTGATTCTGGCCGCGCTGGAGTCCTGGATGGAGGACCACCGCTATTCGAGCGTCACCGTGCGGCCGCGCCGGCCGGGGGAGTCGGTCTACACCGCGCTGATGGCCGTGCTGCGCACCATCTTCGAGCCGTGGGAACGACACCCCGCGATGTTGACCGCCTACTTCCGGGCGCGGGCCGCGCCGGGCGGTCAGCGTCTGGTTCGCCGCGGCCTGGACGTGGTGGTCCCCGCCGCGTTGGGAGCGCTCGCCGACGTCGATGAACAGTTCATCGCCGACGTCGACGCCGTCGTCGCCAACCTGGTGTACGGGCTGTTGGGGCGCTTCGCCGTCGGAGAGGTCGCGATCACCGACATCGTGCCCACGCTGGACCGTGCGGTGTACTGGCTCACGACCGGCTACGAGGCGTCTGCCGACCGACAATCGGGCGACCGCTGACCAGAACGCGATCTCAACACAGACCAGCCGCCAGCTCGCGGGCTACTTGAACGCGTCCTTGATGTTCTCGCCGGCCTTCTTCAGATTCGCCTTGACTTGGTCCGCCTTGCCTTCGGCTTCGGTGTCCTTGTCGCCGGTCACCTTGCCCGCCTGCTCCTTGGCTTTGCCTGCGGCGTTCTCGACCGCGTTCTTGGCCTTGTCGGTGAGCCCCATGGAGATTGTCCTTTCTACGGCTACTGCACGGAATGGCGACGACCGGTGATGGCGAGGTAGGCGGCGATCAGCACCACCGCGACCACGATCCCGACCAGGAACGGGATGATCTCAAAGCCGCCGTTGGCATTGGAGTAGCCCACCTGGTAGGTCAGCCATGAGCCGACCAGCGAGCCCAGGGCGCCAAGCACCGTTGTCATGACGATGCCGATATCCTGCTTGCCCGGCATCACCAGCCGGGCAAGTGCTCCGACGATCAACCCGACCACGATCGCGCCGATGATGGTTCCGATCACTTTCGCTCCCTCGTTCGCTGCGCCGGGTGGCGCTGCGATACGGGTACCCCGACCGGTACGCGGGTAATCCGTCGAGCCCGATCAGCGCGGACGCGCGAATGCCCTCAGCGACTCGACCTGATCGGGATCCAGTGAGGGGCGCACACTTTGGCGGGCCGCGTCGACATCGGCGGCGGTGACGTCCGCGGCGTCCAGGGACCGCCGCATCGCGGTGAGTGCGGCCTCGCGCAACAGCGCCACGCAGTCCGCGGCGCTGTAGCCCGCCAGGTCGGCGGCCAGCGCGGCCAGATCCACATCACTGTGCAGCGGCACCGAGGCTCCGGCGGTACGCAGGATGGCGTGTCGCCCGTCGGCGTCGGGCGGTTCGACGAACACCAGCCGCTCCAGCCGGCCGGGCCGCAGCAACGCCGGATCGATCAGCTCGGGTCGGTTGGTCGCGCCGATCACCACCACGTCGCGCAACGGGTCGACGCCGTCGAGCTCGGTCAACAGCGCGGCGACCACCCGGTCGGTCACCCCGGAGTCGACGCTTTGGCCGCGCCGCGGTGCCAGCGCGTCGATCTCGTCGAGGAACACCAGCGACGGCGCCGAGTCGCGGGCACGCCGGAACAAATCGCGCACGGCACGCTCGCTGCTGCCCACCCATTTGTCCATCAGCTCAGCGCCTTTGACCGCGTGCACGCTGACCTTGCCGGAGCCGGCCAACGCCCGCACCACAAAGGTCTTGCCGCAACCGGGCGGTCCGTACAGCAGCACCCCGTGCGGCGGGTCGACGCCGAGGCGGCCGAAGGTGTCGGGATGCTGCAACGGCCACAGCACCGCCTCGGTCAACGCCTGCTTGGTCGCCGCCATGTCCCCGACGTCATCGAGGGTGACCGACCCGACCGAGACCTCCTCGGCGGCCGATCGGGACAGCGGCCGGATCACGCTCAGCGCACCGATCACGTCGTCTTGGGTCAGCACCGGCGGCTCGCCGTTGCCGCTGGCCCGCGCCGCCGCCCGCAACGCCGCCTCGCGGATCACCGCCGCAAGGTCCGCGACCACGAAACCCGGTGTGCGCTCCGCAATCTCGGTCACGTTGAGGTCATCGACGGGAACCGGCTTGAGCAGCGCATCCAGCAGTGCGGCGCGGGTGGCGCCGTCCGGCAGGCTCAACCCCAGCTGGCGGTCACACAGTTCGGGGGCCCGCAACCGCGCATCCAGCCGATCGGGCAGCGCGGAGGTCGCGATGAACGCGACACCCGCGGTGGCGACCGCGCCGCGCAGCTCGGCCAGGATCAGGGTGGCCACCGGCTCGGGATCGGCCGGCAGCAGCGCGTCGATATCGGCGATCAGCAGCACCCCGCCGCCCGCGCGCACGGCGGCGACGGCCGCGGCCACCGCGGCCAGCCGATCGTCGGCGGCCAGCGCCCCGACGTGCGGGCCGTCCAGCTCGATCAGCCGCCGGCCCGCGCACACCGCACGCACCAGGGTGGTCTTGCCGACGCCGGCGGGCCCCGACACCAGCACGCCCAGGTTGCTGCTCGCGCCCAGGGTGTGCAGCAACTCGGGTTCGTCCAGCGCCAGCTTGAGCCATTCGGTCAGCTTCCCGGCCTGGGCGGCGACGCCCGTGAGGTCCTCGACGGTGATCGACGTGGGCGTGGCGGGCTCGGGGGCCGGTGGTGCGCCGGCAGCCACCGCGCTGCCCCAGGTCACCAGCGAATTGGGTTGGACGCTGACCGGCCCGGCCGGGTCGACACCGGTCACCGTCAACAGTTCGGAGGTCCAGCTGATCCCCACCGCCGACGCCAGCGCCGCGGTGGCCGCCGACGTCGAGGTGCCCGGGCCCAGGTCGCGGGGCAGCAGCGACACCGCATCACCGACCGTCAGCACCTTGCCCAGCAGGGCCTGGCGCAGGGTGGCCGACGACACCGACTGGGTGGCCAGCGGGGAGCCGCTCAACGCCACCGACTTGGCGCCGTACACGGTGACCGCGGCGACGATCACCGCGGTACCGTCGCGCAGGCCGGCATTGGACAGCGTCACGTCGTCGAGCAGCACCACACCGGCCGGGGTGTCGCCGCCGGCGAGTCCTGCCACCGCCGTCGTGGTCCGCGACCCGGTCAGCGACACCGCGTCCCACTCCCGGATCCCCAGGGCGGCAATCGCTTCGGGGTGCAGCCGCACCACGCCGCGCCGCGTGTCGACGGCGGCGGTGTTCAATCGCGCGATCAGCGTCAGGTGTCGGGTGGTCTCGACAGCCCGGTGTTCCACGTGATATTCAGCAGAACCCATGCGGTCATTATTGACATACATCCGCACGCTGGCGTCGGTGTGCTGCGCAGTGGCGGTGCTGGCGGCCCCCGCGGCGCGGGCCGACGACACCAATCCGCTGGGCGCGCTGGTGGACGCGGCAGCCGAGCGGCTTCAGGTCGCCGACCCGGTGGCGGCGGCCAAATGGCAAGCGGGAGGCGCCATCGAGGACCCCGAACGCGTCCGCCAACAACTGAACGCGCTGTCGGCGGCCACCATCGGCAGCCACCTCGACCCCGACTATGTGACCCGGGTATTCACCGACCAGATCGCCGCCACCGAAGCAGTCGAGCACTATCGGTTCGCGCAGTGGAAGCTGGACCCGTCGGCCGCCCCGGCCACCGCGGCGGACCTGTCGGTGTCGCGCACCCGGATCGACAGCCTCAACCACGTCATGCTGGACCAGATCGGTTTGCAGTGGGCGCCGCTGCACGCACCGGGATGCGCCGCTGAACTCGACGAGGCGAAACGGGCCGTCAGCGACGCACGGCAGCTCGACGAGTTCTACCGGCAGGCGCTGTCGGCGGCGACGCAAGCCTATTGCGTCGGATAGCCCCGGTCAGGGTCCCGGCCGCCGCAGCCGCAGCCGCGCCATCGAGCGGCCGCTGGGTTTGCGCAACCCGAGTCGGGCCACCGAGCGGCGGTTGGGCTGCGCGCGGCGGATGGCGCGCCGGGTGGCGCGACGCTCTTTGGGGGCGTCGTCCCAGGCCTCGGGGTGCGTGGCAACCCAGTGGTGGCTGCGCATCGAGAACGGAATGGTGCCCAGGTACGCGACGATGCCCACCAGTACCAGGATGAACGGGTACAGGAACGCGGCGGCGGCCACCATCGCCAGGGCGGCCAGCAGCACCGCCGCCAGGTTCGGCGGCACCGACACGGCGTGCATCTTGCGCATCGGAATGCGGCTGACCACCAGCACCGAACAGGCCGCCAGCCAGGCGCACACGAACCACTCCGAGGTCCACCAGCCGTCGCCGAACTGCATCTTGGCGGCCAGCGGGCCGATCGCGAAGATCGCCCCCGCCGGGGCGGGCATGCCGACGAAGAATTCCCGGGTGTAGGCCGGCAGGCTGGCGTCGGCGAGCAGGGCGTTGAACCGGGCCAGCCGCAGCACGATGCACACCGCGTACAGCATCACCGCGATCCAGCCCGCCGGCGAGGGCGTCAGCACCGACAGGTACACCACCACCGCGGGCGCGACTCCGAAGTTGACCGCGTCGGCCAGCGAGTCGATCTCCTCGCCCATCCGCGACGACGCGTCGAGCATGCGGGCCACCCGGCCGTCCAGCCCGTCGAGGATCGCGGCGGCGGCAATCAGCGCCATCGCGATGTGCGGCTGATGATCCAGCGCGAACTTGATCGACGTCAGCCCGGCACAGATCGCCAGCACGGTCATCGAGCTGGGCAGGATGTGCAGACCGACGGCCCGCCGGGCGCGGTCCTGGACGGGTCCGCTCATGTCAGGTCGGCCAGCACGGTTTCACCGGCCAACGTCCGCTGGCCGAGGAGCACCTGCGGCTTGGTCCCGGCCGGCAGGTAGGTGTCCAGCCGGGAGCCGAACCGGATCAGCCCGTAGGTGTCGCCGATCGCCACGTAGTCCCCGGCGCGGACGTCGCAGACGATGCGCCGCGCCAGCAGCCCGGCGATCTGCACGGCGATCACCGTGTGACCCTCCGGGGTGCGGATCACGACGCTGTTGCGTTCGTTGTCGGCACTGGCCTCGGGCAGATCCGCCGACGCAAAACGGCCCGGCCGGTGCTCCACCGCGATCACCTCGCCGCCCACCGGGGCCCGCTGCACGTGCGCGTCCAACACCGACAGGAAAATGCTGACCCGCGGCAGCGGCTCCTCACCCAGGCCCAGCTCGGCCGGCGGCGCCGCCGATTCGATCAGGCAGACCACACCGTCGGCGGGCGCCACAACCGCCCCGGGCCGGATGGGCGGCACCCGGGGCGGGTGGCGGAAGAATCCGGCGCAGGCGCCGGCGGCCAGCAGCCCGGCCCGGCGCAGCCAGGGACGGTTGCGTCCGGCGGCCGCCACGGCCAGCCCGGCGGAGATGAACGGCAGCCCGGCCCGGTGCACCGGCGGGACCGACGAACGCACCAAACCCAGCAGCCGCTGCGTGGTTGTCAGGTCCGGGGAATCGGGACGGGGTCGTCTGGCCACCCGCCCATCTTACGAAGCGGCCGCGGCTACCCGGTCAGATCCCAGACTTGCAGCTCCGCGCCCGCGGGCAACTCCACCACGTCCTCGGGGATGTCGAGCAGGCAGTCCGAGGATGCCAGCCAGCGCAGATGGTGCGACGCCGGCGGCCCGTAGCTGGTGACGGTGCCGGCGGCGGCGTCCAGCAGACCGCGGCGGAACTGGCGCTTGCCCTGCGGCGAGGTCAACGGCTCGGCCAGGCGTGCGGTGCGGTGGGCGCGTTCGGGATGCGGTAGACCCATGGCGCGGCGCAGCGCCGGTCGGATGAACACCTCGAAGGACACCAGCGCCCCGACCGGGTTGCCCGGCAGCGTGATGATCGGGATGCCCGCCACCTGCCCGGTGCCCTGCGGCATGCCCGGCTGCATCGCCACCTTGACGAACTCCACCCCCCGATCGCCGGCGCGGCCGAACGCGTCCTTGACCACTTCGTAGGCGCCGGCGCTGACACCGCCGCTGGTGATGATCAGATCCGCGTCGGCCGCATGCCGATCCAACACCGCGGTGAACTCGTCGACGTCGTCGCTGACGGTGGCGCAGGCCACCACGGCGGCGCCCGCCTCGCGGACCGCGGCGGCCAGCATGACGGCGTTGGACTCGTAGATCTGGCCCGGCAGCAGCGGGGTGCCCGGGGCCACCAACTCGGTACCGGTGGACATCACCAGCACCCGCTGGCGGGGGATCACCGTCAGCTCGGCAATGCCCAGGGCCGCGGCCAGCCCGACGACCGCCGGAGCGACCAGGTGACCGGGGCGCAGCACGGTGGCGCCGGCGGCGACGTCGCCCCCGGCGGGGCGGATGTGGCGTCCGGACTGGGTGTTATCCCGGAACGTGACGGTGTCGGTGCCGCCGTCGGTGGCCTCGACCGGCACCACCGCGTCCGCCCCGGCCGGAATCGGGGCGCCGGTCATGATCCGGTGCGCGGTACCTGGCTGCAGTGTCGGGATGTCGGTGCGCCCGGCCGGAATGTCCTCGGCCACCGGCAGTGTCACCGGGTCTGTCGCGGTGGCGGCCGCTAGGTCCTCGGCGCGCACCGCGTAGCCGTCCATACCGGAGTTGTCGAAGATCGGCAGCGGCACCGCGGCCACCACTTCGGCGGCCAGCGCCAGACCCTCGGCCTGCGCCAACGGCACAGTGATCGGCGGGCGTGCGCTGATCAGGCCAGCGACGACGCGTTGATGCTCATCGACGGGGCGCATTCGGGCCTCTCCTCACACCGGGAAGTTGATGCCGGTCAGCTCTTCGGACACGGTCCACAGCCGCTGCTGTTGGTCCTCATCGTGGGACGCCTTGCTGGAGTGCACCAGCTTGGGGTGTCCGCGTTGCTCGCCGAGGCCATCGGGCCCGTAGTACTGGCCGCCGGTCACGCTCGGGTCGGTGGCGGCACGCAAGGTCGGCAATGCCCCCATCTGGGCGCTCTGGAAGACCAGCGGCGCCAGCAGCCGTTCGACCGGGCGCACGAACGCCGGCAGGTTGCGGGTCAGCTCGGTGTCTGAGCCGCCCGGGTGCGCGGCCACCGCGATGGTCGGCTTGCCATTGGCCGCCAGCCGGCGCTGCAGCTCGTAGGTGAACAGCAGGTTGGCCAGCTTGGCCTGTCCGTAGGCGGCGAACCGGTTGTAGCGGCGCTCCCATTGCAGATCATCGAACCGCATCGCGGGCGCCATCCGGTGCCCCACGCTGCTGACCGTGACCACTCGGGCGCCCTCGACGAACATGCGGTCCAGCAGCAGCCCGGTCAACGCGAAATGACCCAGATGGTTTGTGCCGAACTGCAACTCGAAGCCGTCGGCGGTGCTCTGCTTGGGGGTGAACATCACCCCCGCGTTGTTGATCAGCAGATCGATCCGGGGGTGCGCGCCGCGTAGCGCTTCGGCGGCCGCACGCACCGAGTCCAGCGAGCTCAGATCCAGCGACTGCACGCCGACCTCGGCCTGCGGGTTGGCCGCCCGGATCCGGGCGGCGGCATCGTTGCCCTTGTCGAGGTTGCGTACCGCCAGCACCACCCGGGCGCCGGCACCGGCCAGCGCCGCCGCGGTGTGGTAGCCCAGTCCGGTATTGGATCCGGTGATGACCGCGACGCGCCCGGTCTGATCCGGCACGTCGGCAGTGGTCCATTTCGCAGAGGAGCTCATGGCGTCAGACGATACTCAGCGCGGTGGCTGCGATGGGACCGGCGGCGGAGCCGGAACGACCGGGGACGCCGGGACGGCCGGCGGCTGCCAGTCCGCCTTCGGGTAGGCGTTCACGTTGTAATCCAGCTTGTATCCCGGCCCCTCCGGGCCCCCACACAAGTGCACGACGTATCCGCCGCCGTCGGTGGCGTCGTTGTGGAACTGGGACTGCCGCTCACAGGGGCGCCGGGTCCACTTCTCGTCGGACTCAATACCTTTGAAGCCCGCGTCGGTGAGCAGCTGCTCCGCCTGGTCGTAGGCGTCGGCGTTGACGCCGGTCACCGACAGATTCCAGACCTTGCCTCCGCTGGATCCCGGTATGTCGATGGACTTGCCCGTGACGGTGCCGGGTACCACCGGGATGTCAGCCGGGAAGCCGTCCGGCAGTGTCGCCGCACCCGCGCGTGGCGGCGCGGAGTCCGGAGTGCTCTCGGTGGCCGATGTTGGGGGTGCGCCGGTAGAGGCGTCGCGGTGGCTGCCGCATCCGGCCACGGCGAACGCCAGTACGCACGCGGTGGTCCCCAGTCGCCGAAGGATCATGTCTCAAGTCATACACGCGGCGTCAGGGGCGCAGCTCGCGGATCGCTGCGATGCGGGCCTGCAGCTGCTCGGAGGTGGCCGCGGCCACCGGCGGCCCGCCGCAGATCCGGCGCAGCTCGTTGTGAATCCAGCCGTGCGGCTTTCCGGTCCGGTGATGGGTCGCCGACACCAGCGCGTTGAGCTCGCGGCGCAGCTCCCGCAGCTGACCGTGCCTGGTGACCGGCACCGGTATTCCCGATTCGCCGACCGCTTTGGATCGGCGGTCCAGCTGGGCGTCCTGGCGCTGACGCAGCAGGTCGCGCATCTGGTTGGCGTCCAGCAGGCCCGGGATACCGAGGTAGTCGGCTTCCTCATCGCTACCGGCCGGGGTGGCGGTACCGAACGAGGCGCCGTCGAAGATCACCTGATCCAGCTCGGCGTCGGCGCCCAGCGACTCGAACGTGTTCTCCAGCTCCGAGGGTTCGTCGCGCTTGCGCTGCGCTTCCTCGAACTCGTCACCCATCGATTCCCGGTGCGGCTTGCCCAGCACGTGGTTGCGCTGCGCCTCCAGCTCGCTGGCCAGCTGCAGCAGCGAGGGCACCGATGGCAGAAAGATGCTGGCCGTCTCGCCGGGCTGCCGGGACCGGACGAACCGGCCGATGGCCTGGGCGAAGAACAGCGGTGTCGACGCGCTGGTGGCGTAGACGCCGACCGCCAACCGCGGCACGTCGACGCCCTCGGAGACCATCCGCACCGCCACCAGCCAGCGGCTGGTGGCCGCGGCGAACTGCGCGATCTTGTCCGACGCGCCCGTATCATCGGAGAGCACCACCGTGGGAGCCTCGCCGGTGAGGTTCGTCAGCAGCTTGGCGTAGGCGCGGGCCGCCTTCTGATCCGAGGCGATGATCATGCCGCCGGCGTCGGGCACATGCTGACGCTTCTGCTGCAGCCGTTTGTCGGCGGCAGCGATCACCGCTGGCATCCACTCCCCGGCCGGATCCAGGGCGGTGCGCCACGCCCGGGCGGTGTGCTCGGCGGTCAGCGGCTCGCCGAGGCGTGCCGAGTGCTCCTCGCCGGCGCTGTCGCGCCAGCGGGCTTCGCCCGAGTAGGCCATGAACACCACCGGGCGCACCACTCCGTCGGCCAACGCGTCGGTGTAGCCGTAGCTGTCGTCGGCCACCGATCGCAGGGCACCGGTGCCGTCGGGCTCGTAGCTGACGAACGGGATGGGGCTGTCGTCGCTGCGAAACGGCGTCCCGGTCAGCGCCAGCCGACGGGTGGCGTCGGAGAACGCTTCGCGGATTGCGTCGCCCCAGCTTTTGGCGTCGCCGCCGTGGTGGATCTCGTCGAAGATCACCAGGGTTTTCGCGTCCTCGGTGCGGACCCGGTGCCGGGTGGGGTGGCTGGCCACCTGGGCGTAGGTGACGACGACGCCGTGATACTCCGAGCTGGTCTGCGCGTCGGAGTTGCTGAACTTCGGGTCCAGGGCGATGCCGTGGCCGGCGGCCGCGGTCGCCCACTGCATTTTCAGATGCTCGGTGGGCACCACGATGGTGATCCGGTCCACGGTCCGATCGCCCAGCAGCTCGGCCACGATGCGCAACGCGAACGTCGTCTTGCCTGCGCCGGGGGTGGCGACCATCAGGAAATCGCGCGGTTTGGCGGTCAGGTAGCGCACCAGCGCCCGTCGTTGCCAGCCCCGCAAAGCCTGGGTGCTGGGCGCTGCATCAGCCCGCACCCGAGACTCCTCCCTGATCGAGATGCAGTCTAAGGCAAGGTCATCCGGCAGCGCATTTCCCCAGCGCGTGTTGCCGGTAGCATCGGTGCCGTGCAGAAGCTGGTCGGCGATGAACGTATCCGCGTCGAGCGGCTGCTGGACGCGCAGGCCAAGGCCGCTGAGCTGTTCGACACCATCGAACGGCGGGCCCTGGTGCGCCCCGGGGTCGGCGAGCGCGAGCTGTCCGACGAGATCCGCGACCTGGCCGCTGACATGTTCGGGTTGACCGAACACTGGCACAAGCGCATCGTGCGCGCCGGGGAAAACACCCTGCAGCCGTTCGCGGAGAACCCCCCGGATCGAATCATCGCCGCCGACGACATCGTGTTCTGCGACTTCGGCCCGATCTTCGAACAATGGGAGGCCGACTTCGGGCGGACCTTCGTACTCGGCGACGACCCGGACAAGATCGCGCTGCGCGACGCGCTGCCCCGGGTGTGGCAGGCCGGTCGCGACCACTTCGACACGCACCCGGCGATCACCGGCGCCGAACTCTACGACCACATGGTCGACCTGGCGCGAAGCGAGGGCTACGAGTTGGGCAGCCCGATCGCCGGACATCTGGTCGGCCAGTTCCCGCACAAGAAGATCTCCGGTGACGGCGCCCAGTGGTACGTGGCGCCGGGATCCGATCAGCCGATGCGCCGCCCGGACAGTTCCGGCCTGGCCTGCCACTGGATCCTCGAAGTCCACCTGGTCAACTCCGCTCGCGGCTTCGGCGGGTTCTACGAGGAACTGCTCGACCTGGGCTGAGCCCGGATCACCTGACCGGGAAGACCACCCCGGTCAGGTCCTCGGAGACGGTCCAGAGCCGACGCTGCCGCGCCGCGTCATGCGACTTGCGGCTGGATCGCACCACCTTGGGGTAGCCCCGGGTCTGTGCGAAGCCGTCGGGTCCGTAGTACTGCCCGCCTTGTGCCTGCGGGTCGCTGGCGGCCCGCAGCGTCGGCAGGGCACCCATGGCGGCGTTTTGGAACAGCGGTGCGATCACCGGGTAGGCGTTCGCCGCCCATCCGGGCAGGTGGCGCATCAGCTCGGTGTTGGAGCCGCCGGGGTGCGCGGCCGTGGCGATCGTCGTCCCGTGCGCAGCGAGCCGCCGTTGCAGTTCGTAGGTGAACAACAGGTTGGCCAGCTTGGCCTGCCCGTAGGCCTCGACCCGGTTGTAGCGGCGCTCCCAGTGCAGGTCGTCGAAGTGGATGTCGGCGCGGATGCGATGGCCGATGCTGCTGACCGTCACCACCCGCGAACCCGCGACCGGCAGCAGCCGATCCAGCAGCAGGCCGGTGAACGCGAAGTGGCCCAGGTGGTTGGTGCCGAACTGCAACTCGAAGCCGTCCTGGGTGGTCGACCTGGGCGGGTACATCACGCCGGCGTTGTTGATCAGCAGGTCGATGCGGTCGTGGTCGGCACCCAACTGCGCCGCGGCGGCGCGGATCGATTCCAGCGACGTCAGGTCGAGCTCCTGCAGCGCCACGCTGGCACCCGGGCTGCGTCGACTGATCAGGGTCGCGGCGTCCTTGCCCTTGTCGAGATTGCGCACCGCGAGAACCACGTGGGCGCCCCGGGCGGCGAGTGCGGCGGCGGTTTCATAGCCGAGGCCGGTGTTGGCTCCGGTGATCACGGCGACCCGACCGGTCTGGTCGGGAATGTCGGCGGTTGTCCATTTGGCCATCGGAAGGCTCCTGCGCGGTAGGGTAAACGGGGCGGACGCTCCGGTTGTTGAAACACTATACGGAACGCACGCCCCGTTTTGTCAACCGTGAGGGGATATTGGTGGCCCAGCCTGCCCGACCGTTGCGTGCGGACGCGGCGCGCAACCGAGCCCGCGTCCTCGAAGTCGCCTACGAGACCTTTGCGGCCGAGGGTCTGTCGGTGCCCATCGATGAGATCGCCCGCCGCGCCGGTGTCGGGGCCGGGACCGTCTACCGGCACTTCCCGACCAAGGAAGACCTGTTCGGGGCGGTGGTCGAGAGCAGGCTGCAGCACGTCATCGCCGACGGTCGCGCGCTGCTGGACGACCCCGGACCCGGCGAGGCGCTGTATACGTTTCTGCGGTCGATGGTGCTGGATTGGGGCGCCACCGATCAGGGCCTGGTCGACGCCCTCGGCGGGTTGGGGATCGACGTCGCGTCGGTCGCCCCCGACGCCGAAGACGCATTTCGTGGGCTTCTCGGCGAACTGCTGCTCGCCGCCCAGCACGCCGGTACGGTGCGCGCCGACGTCGACGTGCCCGAGATCAAGGCACTCCTGGTGGGCTGCCAGGCCATGCAGGGTTACGACAAGGCTCGGGCCGAACGGGTGACCGACGTCGTCATCGACGGTCTACGCCCGCGGCGATGACGACGGCCCACTCCTTGCACTCCCTATGGGCGAGTGCTAAAAATGACACTGGCACTCGCGACCAGTGAGTGCTAGGTCGGGACGGTGAGGCAGGGGCCGCATAGCGGAGCACACCCACAGCCGTCCGTCGCGGGCACTGCACCCGACCGACAAGACGTGCACCCCCTAACCGGAGGAATCACTTCGCAATGGCTAAGCAAATTGCGTATGACGAAGAGGCCCGTCGCGGCCTCGAGCGGGGCCTGAACGCCCTCGCCGACGCGGTCAAGGTGACGCTGGGCCCCAAGGGCCGCAACGTCGTCCTGGAGAAGAAGTGGGGCGCCCCCACGATCACCAACGATGGTGTGTCCATCGCCAAGGAGATCGAGCTGGAGGACCCCTACGAGAAGATCGGCGCCGAGCTGGTCAAAGAGGTCGCCAAGAAGACCGACGACGTCGCCGGTGACGGCACCACCACGGCCACCGTGCTGGCGCAGGCGCTGGTTCGTGAGGGCCTGCGCAACGTGGCCGCCGGCGCCAACCCGCTGGGTCTGAAGCGCGGCATCGAGAAGGCCGTCGAGAAGATCAGCGAGACCCTGCTGAAGGACGCCAAGGAGGTCGAGACCAAGGAGCAGATCGCGGCCACCGCCGGGATCTCCGCGGGCGACCAGTCGATCGGCGACCTGATCGCCGAGGCGATGGACAAGGTGGGCAACGAGGGTGTCATCACCGTCGAGGAGTCCAACACCTTCGGCCTGCAGCTGGAGCTCACCGAGGGTATGCGCTTCGACAAGGGCTACATCTCGGGCTACTTCGTGACCGACGCCGAGCGTCAGGAAGCCGTCCTGGAGGATCCCTACATCCTGCTGGTCAGCTCCAAGGTGTCCACCGTGAAGGACCTGCTGCCGCTCCTGGAGAAGGTCATCCAGGGTGGTAAGCCGCTGCTGATCATCGCCGAGGACGTCGAGGGCGAGGCCCTGTCCACGTTGGTCGTCAACAAGATCCGCGGCACCTTCAAGTCCGTGGCCGTCAAGGCTCCGGGCTTCGGTGACCGTCGCAAGGCGATGCTGCAGGACATGGCGATCCTGACCGGCGGCCAGGTCATCAGCGAAGAGGTCGGCCTCTCGCTGGAGACCGCTGACGTCGCGTTGCTGGGCAAGGCCCGCAAGGTCGTGGTGACCAAGGATGAGACCACCATCGTCGAGGGCGCTGGCGACAGCGATGCCATCGCCGGGCGGGTGGCCCAGATCCGCGCCGAGATCGAGAACAGCGACTCCGACTACGACCGCGAGAAGCTGCAGGAGCGGCTGGCCAAGCTGGCCGGCGGCGTTGCGGTGATCAAGGCCGGCGCCGCCACCGAGGTGGAGCTCAAGGAGCGCAAGCACCGCATCGAGGACGCGGTGCGCAACGCCAAGGCCGCCGTGGAGGAGGGCATCGTCGCCGGTGGTGGCGTGACCCTGCTGCAGGTCGCCCCGGCGCTCGACGAGCTCAAGCTCGACGGTGACGAGGCCACCGGTGCCAACATCGTCAAGGTGGCACTGGAGGCTCCGCTGAAGCAGATCGCCTTCAACGCTGGGCTGGAGCCCGGCGTGGTCGCCGAGAAGGTTCGCAACTCGCCTGCCGGTACCGGCCTGAACGCCGCCACCGGTGAGTACGAGGACCTGCTCAAGGCCGGCGTCGCCGACCCGGTCAAGGTCACCCGCTCGGCGCTGCAGAACGCGGCGTCCATCGCGGCGCTGTTCCTGACCACCGAGGCCGTTGTCGCCGACAAGCCGGAGAAGGCGGCCGCTCCGGCGGGCGACCCGACCGGTGGCATGGGCGGCATGGACTTCTAAGTCTGAGCGCGACGAGGCCCGGCTCCCCTGGTGGGGGCCGGGCCTTCGTCGTTTACGTTGACTCTGCGCCTACGGCGCAAAAGTGCGAGTGGTGTGCGCCGTGAGCGCAGGGTCAACGAGGAGGGTCATGGGCATCCGCACCCTGGTGCTCGGCGGGGCGCGGTCGGGAAAGTCGGCCTACGCCGAGGCGGCGCTGGCGGCCGAATCGGAGGTGACCTACCTGGCCACCGGCGGAGTTCGCCCCGGCGACGCGGAATGGGCTGAGCGGATCCGGCAGCATCAGGTGCGCCGTCCGGCGGCGTGGCGAACGGTCGAAACCACTGACGCTGCAGCACAATTGCGGTCCGCGACGACTCCGCTGCTGCTGGATTGTCTGGGCACCTGGCTGACCGCCCGGATGGATCTGCACCGGGTGTGGGACGGCGGCTCGCTGGACGGCGTGCACGCCGATATCGACGAGCTGGTGGCGGCCTGGCGGGCCTGCCCGGTACGGGCCGTCGCGGTCAGCAACGAGGTGGGCAGCGGGGTGGTACCAGCTACTGCCTCCGGGCGGCTGTTTCGTGATCTGCTCGGTCAGTTGAACATGCGCATGGCCGCTGACAGCGACTCGGTGGTTCTGATGGTCGCCGGCCTGCCGCTGCGGCTGCGCGGATAACGTGGCGGGTAGGCGAACCCCCGAAAGGACCCAGCGTGATGAAATCCTCTGCACAGTTGTGGCGCACCGCGATCGTCTTGGCCTGTGTCGGCGTGCTGGGTGGCGCCGCGGTGACGCGGCCGGCCGACGCCGCCCCCGATCAGTGCACGGCCGCCGGGTTGGCGACCACCGCCAGCGGCGTGCTCAGCGGGGCCGGCGGATACCTGGGCAGCCATCCGGAAGCCAACGACGTGCTGACCAGCGCGGTGCAGCAGTCGCCGGCGGAGGCCCGCGCGTCGGTGCGGGGCTACTTCGCCGGCCATGTCGGCGAACTGATGGACCTGCAACACATCGCGCAGCCGCTGAGCGACCTGCGCAACCAATGCGGCGTCGCGGTGTCGCCGGGTCAACTGGCCACCCTGTTCGACGCGCTATCGGGCTA